>JAGODF010000114.1 GCA_017998375.1 Spirochaetota bacterium | reverse complement strand
ATCTGGTGAACTATATAGATATGCATCTGCCGACTTTGTTGAAAAAAAGTTAAAAAGATATGGAATTGAGGCATAATTATTTATGCGGGGTCTTGACAAACAACATAGGAGGCGCAGAGGCACGGAGATCAGTTTGTTGAAATTAAAAAATACCTCTGTGTCTCTGCGTCTCTGTGGTTGCCGTTGTTGACATAAGAACTGCCAGTTATCATTTCACTTAAACAGGTCCACGCAGCCGCCGAAGAGCTTGATGGCATCGATGCGGAACTGTGCCGCCTCATCTTCCATGCCCGCGGGCGGCTTCCTGAGCCAGTTTACCGGATCCGAATCAAGAGCTTTCATACCATCAACAAATGTTTTATCGCAATTATACTTACCGCTGTCCTTGGGTGAACACTCATAATACATATCGCCGATTACAGGAACAGCGGCATAACAGTAATCATGACTCTGGCACAAATCGTCCAGTGAATCCACCCCAGGCGCCGGATCTTCTCCGTGCATCGGGCCACACCAGTTGCCGTACCAGGAGCGCTCGATGGCATGCTCCAGCGCGTCGTTCAGCTCATCGTAGTTGCACGAGGCGAAACACGCAGCGGCAAGTATCATCATCATGTGAATTATTTTTTTCATACGCACAATCCCGCGTCAGAACGCGACGCCCGCCTCCACCGAGGCGACTATGCCGTGCGCGATGGGCATCACGTCGCCGATGTCGACCGTTTCGGTGCGTTGGGCGCCGCTGGAGTATTCCAGCTCGATATCCACCGTGTCATCGAGTTTCGCGAGGCCGTACCCCGCGTCGACGCCCAGGTACACGTTCCCCCACATCCAGCGCCAGCCCGCCACGGCGGTGAAGACGGTCACGCCGGTTTTAAACGCGCCCTCGGCGGTCTGTCCCTCGTAGTGGTACTCCCTGCCCACCCTGACCTGGTAGCGCCCCACGAAAGCCGCGAGGGAAAAACCGTCGGCCGCGTCGGAAAAAAGATAGAGCCGCAGGCCCAGGGCCCCGTAGAGCACGTCGATCCGCGTGTCCTCGAACGATTCCGGAAGCATGGGAATGAAATCGCGGCGGACGGGAAACCAGGAAAAATCGGCGTCGATGCCCAATTGCGCCGGGCCCAGAGGGAACGCGTACTCGCCCGCAAGCCCCAGCACGTTGGGACTCCCAGCCTTCACGCCGATTCGCACCGGGAGCATGTCGTCGTACTGCGCGTACAGCGCCGGGGCGAGCCCCAGGACCAGGAGCAGCGATGGAATAATTTTTTTCATCATACGGTATCGCGCGTCGCAACGCACCCGCTCATGGTACGCCGGTCTCTAAAAATAAGCAATCACTTTTCGATCGCCGCTCATCCGCGATTATCCCGCCTTCGGGTGGAACACACCGGCTTCCCCGGCCGGAAGCTACGCATGAAGGGGCCGATATTCGCCGCCGGCGATGCAAAAAACAGCCGCCGCGCTTGATTCCGCGGGCCTTCGTGCCGATAAGGTAACTGCCTGAAACCGCACCCGCGAGGTCCCCCGATGAACAGATTCATTCGCCCGACGCACACCCGCTCCGCGATGCGAGCGTGTATCATCCTCCTTCTTCTGATAATGCTTCCCCGCGGCGCGCATTCCGACGCCCTCGCCGGGAAGACCATCGCCCATGATTTCCTGGAGCTGGAGAAGGAGTTCGGAGCCGGGAAGACCCACACCGCCGCGCTCGACGCGCTCCTCGCCCGGGCGAAAAGCCGCCTTCGCGCGAAAGCCACGTCGGACTCCGGCGAGGCGGTCGCCGCGCTCACTTCGGTTGGCGCGTTTCTCCGCGACGAGGGCTTCCGCACCAGGAACAACTACCTGCTTTCAAAGGGGATCGAGTGGAAGGGTATCGACTGCGACAACTACAGCGCGCTCTACGTCGCCATCGGCGAGTTCCTGGGCATTCCCATAGTCCCGGTCTACGCGCCCAACCACAGCTTCGTGCGCTACGGCTTCACCGACGGCACCTACCTCAACTGGGAGCCGCTGGAGATGAAGGCGCTCCCCGACTCCTTCTACGTCCGGAAGCTCGGCATCGCGAAGGAGTCCGTGGAGAAGGGGGTGTATCTGAAGAGCCTGAACCGCCGCGAGTTCCTGGGGGTGCAGTACAACTCCCTGGGGTCCCAGCTCATGGCGCGGAGGAAGTACGGCGACGCGGTCCCCTACTTCACCATGGCGCTCTCGCTCCACCCGGCCTTCGCGGCGGCGTTCCACAACCGCGGCACCGCGCTCTACGCGCTGAAGCGGACGGACGAGGCGCTGCGCGACCTGACGAAGGCCGAGGAACTCGACCCCGCGCGCGCCGTCACGCACAACACGCTGGGCGACATCTACCACGATCGGAAGGAGTACGACCGCGCCGCCCGCCACTACCGCGCGGCGATAGTGCACGACCCCACCATGTACGCGCCGTACTACAACTGGGGCATCATCATGAAGACGCTGGGGAAGGACGAAATCGCGAAGAAGCTCCTGGACAAGGCGGCGGAGATAAAGAAGCAGTACCCGGGGCGCTGAGCGCCGGCGTCATCGCCCGACGGCTCCGCGGTCGATGCGGACCCGCATCCCCCGGACCGTATCGTCCAGGTCTATGGGAAACTGGCGCCGCAGAAGCTCGCGGTTGAGCTCGTACCTCACCGTGGAGATGTAGTCGCCGTACCGCACCTCCTTTTTCACCCGCTCCGTGGACAGGACCTGCGCCACCAGCACACCGTACCGCGTGATCGACTTCACCGGCTCCCTGATGTTCTGCCGCGCGGCGCCCAGCACGAACCGGCGCGCCTCCGCCGCGTCGCCGGTCCCGGCGGCCGCGTCCTCCCGGATGTAATGCCGCGCGGCCGTCGCCCTGAACGCGGCGCTTATGGCGTGCTTTTCCGCGAGGACGGCGAAATCCTCCCCTTTCTTCAGGGCGTCGACAAACCGGTCCGCCGCTTTCAGGTCCTTCACCGCCGTGTAGCGCACCAGGGCGCGCTTCAGCGGAAGGAAACGGTCCCGTATCTTCGCGAAGTGCAGCATGAGCTCCTTCGGCTCCAGGTCCACCTCGATGATCTTCGCCGGGTAGATACCCTCGTCCGCGAAGCCGTACTTCGCGGCGAGGAAGAGCGCCGCCGCGCGGCAGCGGTCGAAGCGCGCGAGCTCGTCCTCGTCGGCGCCTGTCTCGCGCGCGAGGAGCCCGCTCCCGGCGCCGTAGGCCCAACGGCGCAGGTTTTCCTCAAGCGCCCCGGCAAGCGGCGCGGGCCCCAGGGCGAGGAGCTGTTCCCACTCGCCGGGGAGCATCGTCTCCCGGAGGTCGGCAAGCCTCACGGCGCCGCCGGGCCACTCGGCGACGATCACACTGCCGGGTGATGATATCGCCCTCCCCGTGACTGCGCCGATCGCCTTCACGGCCCCGTCGATGCCGGGGCGCACGTTCATGGACGCAAGCATCTCGGCCGGGGAGAAGCGCTCACCCAGCTTCCGGCTGAAGAACGCGTAGGCCGCCTTCTGCAAGCGGCGCCGCTTCTCGAGCAGGACGTACTTTTCCCGCGCCGGATCCTTCCGAAAGCCCAGCCTGTCAGCGAGGAGCCCCTTCGCGTCCAGTTCGACGAGTTCTTGTATGAGTGCATCGGTATCGGTTTCCCCGGGATAGAAGGCGGCGCGCAGGTACGCGAAGCTCCCGGGGGAGAGGCTTCCCGCCCGGGAAGCGATGACGCGCTCCCCGCAGGCGGCGAGGAGGACCGTGAGCAGGAGCGAAAATGCCGCGAGGATACGGATCATATCCGGTGTTTCCGGAGGTCCATCACGCCCTTCTCGTAGAGGATCACTATCGACGCGACGGCCTGGTTCACGGCATCGGTGGCGCAGTTGCGGTACGTCGCGTCGTCGGAGTTCGTCATCATGTCGCGGCCCGCGAGGGAGCGCGCGTTGTAGGTGATGAAGGCGTTCTCCGTCAGCACGTGGTCCACCGGCTGGCCCCATCTGTTGAACCTGCTGTTGACGCACGACGTCACCTTCGCCGGGTCCACGAGGCCTGCGTAGTTGTCGTCGATCCACTCCTCGTAATCGGAGTGGTTGTAGCCCGTGGTCACCCAGATGTGGACCAGGGCGTTGGCGTCGCCCGCGTAGTGCATGATGATGGCCAGATAGTTCAGGTCGAAGGACGGCATGGTGTAGTAGCGCCCCGTGACGGCCCATTCCTGCAGGGAATGCCTGCTGGAGCCGGAACTGCTCGCGCCGCCCTCCAGGAACCACTCGTTGTAGTAGAAGACGGCCGCGTTGTCCAGCGGCTCGAATATCACCCAGTCCTCGTCCCCGGACCAGAAACTGCTGTCATCGCCGGTGTTCGGGACCTGGTACATGCCGTTCACTTCCGTCCCCACGTCGGGACAGTCCTGGGAAAACGAATCGCTGAAGCAGTTATAGTTCGTCCGGTCCTGGACGCCGCTGCGGTAGCCGCCGTTCCCCGGCGCCCCCACGGGCGTGCTGGATCCGTTCTGCCGGTAGTCCACCGCCGGGTTCGCGCCCGGCACCGCGGTGTAGGAGCCGCCGCACTCCGTGCAGTTCGGCAGGTCCACCGTCATCCAGGCGTTGTTCATCCAGGAGGCCACCACGTAATCGATGCTGATGCCGTCGTCATATCCGTAGGCCCCGTTGTAGGAGTAGCCGTCGAAGTCGTTGTAGTTGCCGGCCACCAGCGGGGTGCCCTCGGCGTTGTTTTTCAGGAGATTCATGAAGTGCGTCCACGACGAGAAGTTGATCTGGTAGCCCGCGATCTCGAAGCACCAGTTCCAGGTCGTGGTGTCGTCCCACCAGAGATCCTGCAGATAGTCCGGCAGCACCGCGCCGGCACGCGCCATTCCCAGGAGGCCGTACTGCACGCCGTTGCCGTTGTTCGGATTGATGCTGGGGCTCCCGGTGCTGCGCCCGCCGGCGCGCGCCTTCAGGAAGTCGGCGGCCCAGCGCTGCTGGTTGGTGCCGGAATTTTCCATGTAAGCGATGGCGTCCATTGCCGTGCCCTTGTGCGCTTCGTCCCAGAACGCGTATCCCTGCCGCGCGAAGGCGAAAAGGGCGAGGAGGATGATACCGCACGCCGCGCCGGTGCGGGCCGCCGTGCGCCGATGTACCGTGCTCTTCTTCATTTCTGTCCTCCCACGGCCACCCTGAACCTGCCGTCACGTATCGTTATGTAACGCCCGCCGCCGTGCCGTCCCGCGCCGGATTTCGCCGTGCCCGAAAAGGTGCCGCGGAGCTCGGTGACGTTCCCTCCCGATCCCGCGGGCGTCACGGCGAGATAGAGGGCGCTCCCCTCCATCCGCCTGTTTCGTATAACGCCCCGGCCCGAGGCGATCCGCTCGGCGCGCCCCATGGACGCCCACTCCGGCCCTTCCTTCCTGCCGCTCCCGTCGTGGACCCGCCTCCCATCGCCGCGCACCCGCTCCGGGACATACCGGTGCCCGGAGTCTTTCGCCATGGTCACGGCGGGCATGATGGTGAAGCCGCCCCTGGCGGTCTTGTATGTCATCACAATCTCGTTGTATTCCGCGGTGAGGCGCGCCTCGACGCCCGGCTCAAGCTCGTCGCACCGGCCCGAGATGGTCAGCTCCACCCTCTTCGCCCGGTCCTCCAGGGCGATGATGAAGCACGTGGTCCCGCCGCGCTGCTGTACCGAGCCTACCGCGCCGCTGAACGTCACAGTCTTCCCGTCTATGACCGCCGTCACCGTTCCCGGCGCCAGTTCGTCCAGCGCGCTTGCGGGCGCCGTGGAAACGATGAATGCCGCAGCCAGTATCGCGGAAAGGGCGCCCGCGCGCGCACGTATCGCTCTTGTCATCATTCGCTCCTCTCCACGTTGAAGTATCCGTCGGTGACCGAAACGGTGGCGCCGTCGGCCGATATCGCCCTCATCGTCCCGGAAAACTGCCCACGGGCGATGCCGCCGCGGCGGTCCATCCTGGTGACGGCGATGGTCCCGCTCGATCCGGACTCGCCGCTCCCTGCGATATACATCAAATTCGTGCCGTGACTGTACCAGGAGAGGATGAGGTCGTTCGTACTCCAGGAGCCCGTGGCGCCGGCGGCCTGCGCCGGGCCCTTCACGTCGAGCTGGAAGTAGCCGTACGTGGAGGCCGTCTTTCCGGCCACCCGCAGGTTGTGCCATCCGGCGGAAAGAAAGCGGGTGATCTTCGAGCAGCCCGGTGTCCCACCACCGTCGTCGTCCGAGGCGAGCTGGCTGCCGGCGCCGTTGAAGAGCGTGAGCACCGTGTCGGCGGCGCCGTAGGTCTCGATGACGTAGTCGCCGGCAACGCCCGCGTAAAAATGGAAATGGCTGTTGCCCGGCATGCCGAAGGTGTAGGTGTTCACGCGCGCGTCGCTCCGCCCGTTGACCACGATGCCCCTCGCCTGGAGACCGTTCACCGCGACGCAGGCGGAATTGGCGCCCCAGGGGTTCGCGTACTGGTCCGCGGTGTCGTCCATGTGCACGTAGAATGTGGACGACGTCTCGATGTCGCCGCCGTCGCGCGACGAGAGCGTGAACCCGGCCTTCTCCGTGAGAAAGCGCTCGTGGGTCTGCTTGACGGCCGCGCTGAACCTGCGCGCGACGCCGCCGATCTTCGCCCGGATGCCCAGCGGGTAGAGGTACACGTCGCCCACGGCCTGCGGGCTGTCGCCCGATATGACCACCGGCACGGTTTCACCCGCCACGCTCGATTCGCCGCTGTAGCCTGCGCGGGACACCGCCAGGTCGCACTCGTCGCCGATGGTGAAATCGCCCGTGATCTCGAAGGCGCCGGTGGCCGGGTCCGCGGTCGCCACCAGGTCGTTGCCGGAGCGGTCCTTCGCCTTCACGGTGGCGGCGAGCTTCACGTTCTTCTCCCACCAGTCGGAGACGACGCCCGTGATCCGGTACCCGCCGCCGGTGGGTATGCCGTTGAGCGTCACGGTGCCCAGGGAGTTGCCCCCCTCGACGATTGCCGGGGACGTGACGCTCTTTCCGTAATACCGCGCGTGCAAAAAGTCCACGCCGTACTGTTGTCCCTTCCTGAATCCCGCGCTCGCAAGCGTGAAACTCCCGTCCGCCGCGGTGACCGCGCTCACCAGGACACCGTCGGACCCGGTGGTCGATACCGTCGCTCCGGATACGGCCTGGCCGCCGCTGTTGCGCGCCGTCCCCGTGATGCGGGCGTTGATTTTCAGTATGATGGGGTTCGCCGCGACGATGTTCTCTCCTGTCTGGGCGATATAGACCGTGCCGCTTACGGGAAAGTAATCCGCCTTCGCGACGGACACCGCGTAGCTCCTGCCGAGATAGAAGTGCTCGCTCTTCAGGAGGAAGGCCCCGCCGGCGCCGGTGGCGCCCGATATCACGATCCCCCGCCCGTCGGTGACGGATACGAGGGCGCCCACGAGCGGCGTATCTCCGTTATCGTCCATCACCGCGCCGGCGATGTCGCCGAAGTTGAGGATGAGGCGCGCCGGGTTGCCGTTTATCTCGTTCGCCGCGCCGGTGATCTCTACCGTCACGTCGGTGCGCGGAATGTAGTTCGCTTTCGCCAGGCTGATCGCGTAGCTGCTGTGGAGCATGAGCCCCTTCCCCGAAAGCTCGAAGTTCCCCTCCGCGTCGGTGAGCGCCACGTACGTCTCGGTGACCGCCGAACCCCCGGGGACCGTGTAGGTCACCTGGACGCTCGCCTGCGCGTCGGCGAGGCCGTCGTCGCTCAGGTTGTCGAGCACGCGGCCGCGCACGGTGCGGTTCTCCACGGGTCCGCTGTCGTACAGGTCCACGCGCCCCAGGTCCACCCGGAGGTTGGGAAGCTCGAAGACCGCAGCGCGCGCGGCGTTCTGGTAGTTCACGCGTGAAAAGTGGACATTGTATCCCTCGCCGCGGCGCGTGATTCCCGTTTCCAGGGAGAAGGTACCGTCGGCGGCGGTGACGGCGGAGTAGGTCGCGCCGCGGTTGTCCATGGTGACCTTCACGCCTTCCAGGGGAGTCCCGGCGGACTGGTCGTACACGGTGCCGGTGACCTTCCCCTCCACGGCGGGCAGGTTGTCTCCCTTCCCGAAGCAGGCGGACAAAAGAATGAGCGACGCAGCGGCCACGGGCCCCAGGCACCTGAAAATACTGCCGGCCCCGAAGGTCCGTTCATCTCGCGACGGGGATCTTCTTTCCATGTCCTCTCCCGGAATCATTTTTATCGAGCAGCAACTTTCTCCCGCGCGGGGCGCCGGTATCGAATAGTACGCCTTTCACGCCCGCGCACGCCGACAGCTCCATCTCGGAGTTTCCCGGCAGCAGCGCCACGTTGCTTTCAACGGCGCCCACGGTTTCAGACATCGACCTGGATCCCAGGAGCTCGACGAACCAGGTGAGGCCCGCCGCGCGGAAACCCGCGCCCAGTCCGGCGGACACTCCCCATCCATACCCGGGGTAATGGCCCGCGAAATCGTACTCCGTTCCGTCGAAGCTGTCGACGTAGCCGCCGGACAGGAACTTCTTCACATAGGGGCCCGCCAGCATGTAGGGGATAACGCCCCGGAAACCGCCGGACTTTGGGTCCGCCAGGAATATCAACGCGTAAAAGGCGCCTTTCAGGTAATCCAGCTGTATCTCGCCGTCCTCCACGGGCAGGCGCGACTGGCCGTAGCCAAGCTCCAGCACGTAGCCGGTGTAGCGGAACATATCGACCTCGAGAATGCCCGAGACACCCGGGGAATATCCGAAACCGGCGCCGCCTTCCGCGAGCATCGACATGACGCCTTCCAGTTTCAGGCCGCCCTGGATTTCCAGGCTGAAAGGATTTCCCCTGCCAAGCTGCGCGGCATCCTCCCCGATGGCCGCAAGGTCACCGGAAAGAGTCAGGACAGCCGCTATGATCACCGCGCCGCACACTAACAACAGCGGGGCGGATTTCCTGCCGGTTTTTCGATCAAGATCTGCGAGCACGGCATCACCTTGTTATTACGTATCTGATATTTTCTGTGTATTTCATTCAAATATGTTACGGGGCTTGGGGCAAAGCCCCAAAAGGCCCCGTCCCGGCTTTCCGGGACGCTTACTACCTGGGTTGCGGGCGGTAGCCCGCGGTAAAACAACCACAGTCCCATTGGACGGTTGATATCAATATATAGAAAGAATATAGACTCGTCGTCTCAAGAACGGACATGTCCGCAGATGAGACTTTATTTATGAGCGGCTACTCACTCAATTCCCGGGAATCGTTTTTTGAATACTGGTCAGCGTTCAACCGCACCACGACCGACTGCCGGTTATCGGGCACCTGTGCCCTCAATTGCCCTACAACCTGTAGCCAGCGGCACCGGCATCACGAACCCCTTGACGAAACGCCTCCGGCGTGTTATGTTGTATTCCATACCGAACATATCGCCGGGGCGGATCGGGGCCAGGGAGGCACAGCACACGTGAAGAGCGATACAGGCAGAGCGGAGGGCGGCGACAGTGATATCGCCAGCATCGCCTCGATAAAAAGCCGCATCGCCGACACCTGCATCCTGGTGCTCGCGGTCTTGAGCATTCCCCACCTCGGATTTTCACTGGTCCGGTACTTCACCATCGGATGGTACAACGTCTTCCTGCTCCATGCCGCCCTTGCCATATCGTACATTTGCGCGGCCCTTTTCCGGGCGCGCCTGCCCTACTGGTTCCGCGTGGCACTTCTCGTGGCGTCGCCCCTGCTCATCGGGGTGGGGGCGCTCTTCACCTTCGGGCTGAGCGGCCTGGCCACGGGTTTCCTCATCTCGGTGTCCGTCCTGGCGGCGACCTTCTTCAGCATGAGGGCGGGGATTGGTATCGCCACCGCCTGCGGCCTCATCATCCTGGGAACGGGCCTCCTCGCCACCAGGGGTGTTATCACCTATTCCCTCGACCTGGGCTCCTACACCAACGCCCTCTCCTCATGGCTCAACGCAGCCTTCGGCGTGTTCATAGGCGGCGTGGCGCTCGCCCTCATAACCGGCACAATGCATGGATCCATCATCCGTCTCCTGGAAAGGAACGCCGCGCGCGCCGCGGAGCTCGAGGAGACGAACCGGAGGCTGGAGGACGAGATCGAACGGCGCGAGGCAGTACAGTCGGAGCTCGCCAGGACGCGCTCCTACCTCGACGGCGTGGTGAACTCGATGCCCTCAATGCTCATCGGCGTGGACATCGACGGGGCGATACTCACCTTCAACAAGGCCGCGGAGTCGAGGGCCGAAATGAGCGCCCTTAAGGCGCATGGCAAAAAGATCGCGCAGGTGTTCCCCTTCCTCGCCGGCCAGGTGGAGGGGGTGATAGCCGCGGCCCGGAAGGGGGAGACGCTGGAAAAGCGGCGCGTCGAGGAGTCATACCGCGAATCCAGGCGGATCGTGAATATCACCGGCTATCCGCTGAAGGACAGCGTCGCCGTGCGCGGCGCGGTGATCCGCATCGACGACGTCACCCGGGCCGAGAAGATAGATGAACACATCCGCCAGTCACAAAAGATGGAGACCGTGGGCAACCTCGCCGGCGGCATCGCCCATGACCTGAACAACATGCTGGGGGTCATGCTGGCGAGCGTGAACCTCCTCCAGCGGATAACATCCATGGAAAACCTCGCGCGCGGCGAGGAAGTCGTCAAGTACCAGGACCTCATACGGGACTCGTGCCTCCAGGCGGCAAACCTTACCGGGCAGCTCGTGGGGCTTTCCCGAAAGCAGGAAACCACGCTGGTACCGGTGGACCTGCGCCAGAGCATCGAGCAGGTGGTGGCCCTCTGCAGAAACAGCTTCCCCCCTGAAGTGGAGATACAGACCCTGCACGCCGATGGATCGGCATTCGTCCTGGCCGACCGTTCCCAGCTCCAGCAGGTGATACTCAACCTCTGCATCAACGCGTCGCACGCGGTGACCGTCATGCGCGGAGACGGGGAGCCCCGGGGCGGCGTCATAGTCATGGAGACCGCCGCCCTCCACGCGGATACCCACGTCTGCGCCACGCACCCCGACGCGGTCAACGGCACCGACTACTACATCGCCAGGATCAGCGACAACGGAGTGGGCATGCCGCCCGGAACGGTATCGCGCGTGTTCGACCCGTTTTTCACCACAAAGAAGGAGGGAACGGGACTGGGACTCTCCGTGGCCTATTCAATTATAAAAAAATTCGGCGGATTTATCGACCTGTATTCCTACCCGGGACGCGGCACCACCGTCAACGTCTACCTGCCCGCCGGAAAGAACAGCGGCGCCGCCTCCCGGGGTCAGGCGCCCCTGGTCCAGGG
>JAGODF010000113.1 GCA_017998375.1 Spirochaetota bacterium | reverse complement strand
GGCGAGCCGTACCCGGACCACAAGATCGAGGCTGAGAAGATCATGTGGCGCTACCATAAAGAGAAGGGACTCCCCGTGACCATGGTGTATCCCTGCTGGGTCTACGGGCGCGGCGACCAGACCTTCGTCCCGCTCCTGGCCGACGCCATCATAAAGAAGGACCTCATCTTCTGGCGGCGCGACGCGATCGTCTGGCCCACCTACATCGACAATCTGGTGGACCTGCTCCTGCTGATATCCGAGGACCCGCGCGCCGTGGGCAACGCCTACTTCGTCCACGACGGCGAGCACACGACGCTCGAGGAGTTCTGCGCCGAGATCGCGCGGACGATAGGGGCGAAGCCCGTCACCACGCACATCCCCTACGCGCTCGCCTACGCCGCCGCCTGGGTGATGGAGCTTGTCTGGAACCTGTTCAGGATCAAGAAGCGCCCGCTCCTGACGACCTACACGGTGACCAACCTCGGCTCGCGCTTCCGCTTCAGCATCGCCAAGGCGGAGCGCCAGCTCGGCTGGAAGCCGAGGATATCGTACCGGGAGGGGATGGCGGAGACGATGAAGTGGCTGAAGACGCTGGACCTTGCCGCGCTGAAGCAGAAATGAATTTTTTAATCCAGGAGCACTATGATGAAGGACTTTAACGGCGTAACGGCATTCATAACGGGAGGATCGAGCGGTATCGGGCTCTCGACGGCGAAACTGCTCGCGGCGGAGGGCGCGCACGTCGCGATTTTCGCACGGAACAAGAAGCGCCTGGAGGAGGCGGCCGCGCAGATAGAGGCGCGCAGGAAACACGCGGGCCAGAAGGTTACCTGGCTGCAGCTCGATGTATCGGACAACTCCGCCGTGAAAAGCGCGATGGACCGCGCGGTCCGCTATCTCGGCGTTCCGCAGCTGCTCGTAAACTGCGCGGGGCGCGCATACCCGCGCAACTTCGAGGACATCACCTACGCGCAGTTCGACGACACCATGCGCGTCAACATGTACGGAATCTGGAACACCTGCGCCGCGCTGGTGCCGCGCATGAAGGAGCGCGGCGGCGCCATCGTCAACACCTCGTCGATGGTCGGGTTCGTCGGCGTCTTCGGTTACACCGACTACGCCGCGTCGAAGTTCGCAATCGTCGGCTTCTCCGAGGCGCTGAAGAGCGAACTGAAGCGCTTCAATATCTCGGTGCAGGTTCTCTGCCCGCCAGACACCGACACGCCGGGCTTCGCCGAGGAGAACAGGACCAAGCCCGAGGAGACCAGGGCGATATCGGCCGCGGCGAAGGTGATGACTCCCGACGCCGTCGCGAAGGAGCTTATCAGGCACATCCGCAAGGGCACCTTCATGATCATCCCCAACTTCGACGGAAAGACGACCTGGATCGCCAAGCGCTTCGCACCGCGGCTCGTCGAATGGGTGATGGACAGGGACATCCGGAAGGCGCAGTCGAAGGGCGGGCGATGAGACGCCCCACCACACGCTCATCAACCATTGAGGAGGTTCATCCATGAACGGAAAACAGACAGGAAAAGCATTGCCGGTACTCGCGATCATCACCGCGGCGGGGCTCGCGCTCTTCTGGATAGGGTTCTTCACCGTGGGGCTCGCGCCGGAAAACCCGCCCGCGTGCTACTTCGCGTACGAGCATTCCTTCCCGGTGCCCGATATCATCCTCGCGATAATGCTTTTGGCGGGAGGGGTGCTCGCGCTGAAGGGGAACGCGAACGGAAGCAGGCTCCTGGTCGCCGGCGGCGGAGCGCTCGTCTTCCTGGGGCTCCTGGACATCTGCTTCAACTGGCAGAACGGGATGTACGCGCTGTCGGCGCTCGACCTGGGGCTGAACGCGTTCATCAACCTATGGTGCGTGGGCTTCGGCGCGGCGCTCGTGGCGAAGATGAAATAACCGGCGGGACCGGAGCCTCGCCTCACTGCCGCGCGATCTCGCCGTATTTTTTCAGGAACGCGTCGTTGGGAATCATCCCGTCGGCGTCGGCGGAGTATTCCGGCCTGAGGCGGTTCACGAAATACATGTCGATCTGCCCCCGGTTCTTCACCATGATATTGCCGCGGTGCTCGCACTCGAAGTAGTCCCTGATTCTGTTGTAGGTCTGGCCGGATACATTGATGCGCCCGGGCTCGTCCGCGGTTTCGAGCCGGCTGGCCACGTTCACCGCGTCGCCCCAGATGTCGTACACGAACTTCTTCTCGCCCACGACACCGGCCATGATGGGCCCAGTGTTGATCCCGATCCGCATTTCCCACAGCTTCTCTCCCGACCTGTTCTCATCGAGATCGCTCTTTTTCAGGAACGCGAACATGTCCAGCGCGGCGAGCACGGCGTCGAACTCGTGCGTGGTGTTCTTCTCGGGAATGCCCCCGGCGCACATGTACGAGTCCCCGATCGTCTTGAGCTTTTCCAGCTTGTACCTGTCCATGATCGAGTCGAAGTAACAGAAGATCGAGTCCAGCCTCCTCACCAGTTCCTCCGGCGTCATGTTCTCCGCGATTTTGGAGAAGCCCACGAAATCGGTGAAAAGTATGGTCGTGGACTCGAAGAATATCGGCTTCACCGCACCCTTCTCCTTGAGCTCCTGGGCGACCGAGTGCGGGAGGATGTTGAGGAGGAGCCTGTCGATCTTCTCCTTGTCCTCCTTGAGCTCCCTGCTCTGCTCCTCTATCTTCCTCGACTTCTCCCAGCTGCTGAACCGTATCCGGTCCAGGATGTAGATGAAGATCGCCGCGACCACCGCGGTCGCCATGATGTCGTTGAGGCTGTACTTTCCGCGCACGCTGTCGAACGTCATGCCCTTCATGAGGCCGACAATGAAGAACGAAACGAGCGATGCCGCCAGGATGGACCACGCGGCGCGCCTCCGCAGCGGCACCACCGCCAGCAGCGTGAGGATGAAGAGATAGCCGCCGACGTAGACCGAGTCGCCCTTCGTCAGGCCGGTGATGACGCCGGTGGCAATCTCGAGATACGCGCCGAAGATGTTGAGCAGGAGCAGGCTCCTCTCGAAGAAGTAATCGCTGAAACGGATGATGAAGATTATCAGCCCCAGGAGGGGCAGGCCCAGCCTGAGGAAGAGTATCAGGGGCTCGTCGGGATGCAGCTGCCTGTCGATGGGGATGTACGAGAGCCAGCTGAACGATATCACCGACGCGAAAAAAAGCACCCTGCTGGACTGGTAGTTCAGCTCCCGCTGGAAGGTGGGAGGATACGCTCCCCGCTCCTTTTCGAATATCAGGACTTTCCTGACAAGCACGTCCCTGATCGCGTTCAGCAGTTTCACGGCTGGCTCCTCTGCCGGCGGAAACCCGGCATCCATCGAAACGTATCCCGGCGCATTCAATGCCGGCGGTCCCGGCACTGCATCCTCATTATGATATTGTATTATTCTATTTGTCAAGGAACTCTATACCGCGGGCCTCGCGAAGGGTGATTTTATCGGCCGATACAATTCATCCTTGACAATCACCCCCCGCCGGGCTCAATGATTAATAACGGCCCAACCGGGGAACCGGAAGTCCCGTTTTCGCCCATGGCGGGAAAACCTCGCTCCGAGGATTGAGTCCCGGCCTGATATCTAACACGCGCGCATACCGGAGGTACCGCATGAGAGCCGCAATATTCCTGGACGGGGCATACATCCTGACCCATCTGAAACAGTACAACCTCGCTCCCGACTACCGGGGCATTGTGGACTTCCTTATGAAGCCGCTCCGCAAGAACGTGCCCCTGGACCTGCTGCGCTGTTATTTCTATTACTGTCCGCCCTGGATGTCCGACGTTCCCACCAGCGGGGAGATACGCCGCATGGCGGAGCACGACCTGCTCATGAAGGAGCTGATGTCCCTGGACCGCTGGGCGGTGCGCCTCGGCAAGCTGCAGCGCCGCTGGGAAGGGCACCGGGAGTACTTCGAGCAGAAGCGGGTCGACGTGCTCCTCTCCGTGGACATGGTGCGCCACTCGGCGGCGGGGCACATACAGCACGCCATAGTCGTCGCGGGGGACAGCGACTTCATCCCCGCCATCGAGCTCACAAAGGAATCCGGAGCCACCGTATCGCTCTGGTGCGGCCAGGACGACACGGTCCACCAGGACCTGCTCAACCAGTCCGATATCATCCACCGCTTCGACTGGAGAAAATTCCCCTCCAGAAAGACGGGCGGCGGCACGGGCATCATATCGACGGTGCAGCGGAAGGTCGCGGCCATCATACATCCCGAGCCCCAGACGACAGCGGCGCAACCCGCGGTACACGAGAGCTCAACTCCGTCAGCACACGATGAAAACACCCAGTCCGCCTCATCGCTGACAGCCAGCGGAAGACCGCGGCGTCGCCGCGGGGGTCGCGGCAGGAGAAAAAAGGCGGCGCCCGGCGCGCCGGAGACACCGGCCACGGAGTGAGACGTATCGCCGAAAGCCTTAAAAAAAATTCTTGAAAAAAACAGCCCCATTGTGACCATTGTAACGCCTTTCTGCTAAAAGTGGTCAACATTTTAGCAATCATATTCCATAGGAAGGAGAACATAATGAACGGTTATGAACTCACGGTGATCCTCAGGATCAACGAGAACCTCGACGCAACCAAGGAAAACGTCACAAAAATCCTCCAGAAAAACGGCGTGGAATCCAAGTCGGTGAACGAGTGGGGCCGCAAGAAGATGGCCTACACCATCGACAGGGCGGAAGACGGCTTTTACATCATCTACACCATCGACGCCTCTCCCGACGTGATCAAGAACATCATCGCGGAGTTCCGCCTCCTCAACGACATCCTGAGGTTCCTTTTCGTCAGGCTCGACGAAGTCAAAACGGCGTAACTCCAGGCAGGTACAACCATGGCAAGCGACATCAACAGGGTCATACTCATCGGCAGGATGGTGAAGGATCCCGACCTCCGCTACACGCAGAGCGGCTCCTCGGTGGCGAATTTTTCGATCGCCAACACGCGGACCTACTCGGTATCGGGAGAGCGGAAGGAGTACACTTCTTTCTTCAACTGCATAGCCTGGGGTAAGCTTGGCGAGGCGATAGCGCAGTACTGCAAGAAGGGACAGCGGATAGGGATCGAGGGGCGCCTCCAGCAGCGGTCCTGGGACGACCAGAGCGGGCAGAAACGCTCCACCGTGGAAGTGGTGGTGGAGAACTTCCAGTTCCTCACGCCCAAGCAGGGCCAGGACGCTCCGCAGGTGGATATCCCCCAGCAGCAGCACCAGCAGAACCAGCCCCAGCAGCAGGAAACGTCCTTCGAGGACGACAACCCGTTTTCGGACGAGGATATCCCGTTCTGACCGGCGGGAGCAGCGCAATTAAATCAATCGGAGCACGACAATGTCAGACGAAACCAAAGCACCTGAAAATACAGCGGCACCGGAACAGCCGGCGGCCGCAACACCCGCGCCCGCGGCGGCTACCGGGTCGGCACCCGCGCCGCACCAGCACAGGGAAAGGAAGTTCGGCGACCGCGGGCGTCCCCGGGGCGACCGCGAGGACGGCGAAGGCGGATACGGCAAGCAGGCGCGTTTCAAGCGCAAGAGCTGCCGGTTCTGCGCGAACAAGAACCTCGCCATCGATTACAAGGACGCGGATCTTCTGAACAAGTTCATAACGGACCGGGGAAAGATCCTCCCCAGGAGGATCACGGGAAACTGCGCGAGGCACCAGCGACTGGTGGCCAGGCAGATCAAGCGGGCAAGGATAATCGCGATCCTGCCCTTCGTGCTGCAGTAGCACCGATGTGGTCCAGCTGATAGCGGCATCCCTGGCGGGCCTCGGCCTGCTGACCGCGTCCACGCTGCTTTTTCACAGGTATTCCTGGAAGGCGCTGTACGTCATCGTGCCGGTTGCGTTCGCGGGCCTGGCGCTCTATCGCGTGAACCCGGAGTACTACGCGTCGTTCCTGGGCGCCTTGACCATCGGGAGCGCGGCCGGCCTGACGTTCAGGGAGAACAGGTCCTTCCAGTTCTACCTGGTGACCGCCTCCCTCGCGGTGTCGCTGATTTTCTCGGCGAACCACTTCGGCCTGAAGAAGTTCGCGAACATAGACCTGTTCATGCTGTCAAAAGCCCAGTTCGCGGAGCAGATCATGAAGTCCGAGCTCCCGGACGATAAAAAGCAGGAACTCGTGTCGCGCCTGGACACGTCGATGGAGACGATGAAGAACGTTGTCCCGTTCCTGTATTTTCTCAACGGCCTCTTTTTCTCGGCCGTCGCGTTCTTCGTACTGCGCCACGTGGCGCGGCGCTTTTCGGGCGGAGCGCCGATAGAAAACAGGGGACTGGAGTATTTCAGGCTCCACGATTATTTCATCTTCACGGTCATCCTGGGCTGGCTGGGATTCATGCTGATTGGCGGCGACTCGTATCAGGCCGTCCGGGTCCTGTCCCTCAATACGGCGCTGGTATTCTCCATGCTGTACGTGGTGCAGGCCGCGGGGATAGCGAAGTTTTTCATGCTGCAGAGGGGCATCCCGCTTTTCGTGCTGCCCCTGGTGATTTTCGTGATGGTTTCTTTTTTCGTCGAGCTGATCCTGTTTTTTCTCATCATTTTCGCAAGCATAGGCGCCATAGATTTCTGGGCGGACTTCAGGAAGTTCGAGACCGCGCGGAACTCCGGCGAGAAATGATACACCGCGCGCGGAGCGCGGACAACAACGGTACCATGGAGAAGGCGTATGAAAGTGATATTACAGAAGGACATTTCCAACCTCGGTGAGGCGGGGGACATCAAAGAGGTTTCCAACGGATACGCGCGCAACTTCCTGCTCCCCAAGAACCTGGTGATACCGGCGAACGAATCCAGCCGGAAGGCTGCGGAGCACCAGAAGAAGCTCATCAAGATCAAGAAGGACAAGAGGCGCAAGCAGAGCGAGAAGATCGTGGGCGCCATCAACGGCATGGAGATCAAGTTCACGGTCCAGGCCGGCGAGGAAGGCAAGCTCTTCGGCTCCATCACCGCCATCGACATCCAGAAGAAGATGAAGGACGCGGGCTACGAGATAGACAAGAGGCGCATCTCCATCGCCGCGCCCATCAAGGAGCTCGGCACGTACGACGTGACCGTCAAGCTCGACGACGGACTCCACGCAGAGGTCAAGGTTCTCGTAGAGAAGGAGTGAGTCATGGCACAGGGAAATATCCCTCCCCAGGACATCGAGGCCGAAGCCTCCTGCCTGGCGTCCATACTGCTCAGCCGCGAAGCGCTGCTCAAGATAATAGGAATCCTCCAGCCGGAGGATTTCTATCTTGATAGCCACAGGCTCGTCTACGAAACCGTCCTGGAGCTCGACAAGAAGAACGCCCCCATCGACCTTATCACCCTCAAGGAGCGCCTGAAGGACCAGGGCCGCTTCGACCGCGCCGGCGGCGACCGGGGCCTGGTGGAACTCTACCAGACCAGCTCCACCTCGGCCAACGCCGAGTTCTACGCCAACCGCGTCAAGGAGCTGAGCCTCCGCCGCCGCATCATCGACGTGGCCGCCGAGTCCACCGAGAAGTGCTACGACCTGAGCCGCGAGACCAACGAGCTCGTGAACGAGATCGAGGCCGAGATCTTCCGCGTGACCGGGAGGCGGATCACGTCCGACTTCAAGAGCATGGAAGAGATCATGCACGAGACCATGGCCGACATCAAGACCATGTTCGAGACCAAGCGCCCCGTCACCGGCATCTCCGGCGGCTTCACCGAGCTCGACGGCATGCTCACCGGCTTCCATCCCTCGGAGCTGACCATCATCGCCGCCAGGCCCTCCATGGGGAAGACCGCGCTGGCGCTGAACATCGCCAACCACATGGTGCTGCGCGAGAAGAAGCCGGTGCTCTTTCACTCGCTGGAAATGCCGGCAACCCAGCTCGCCATGCGCCTGCTCTGCATCGAGTCGATGATAGACTCGCAGCGGGTGCGCACCGGCCACATCAGCGGCGACGAGCTCCGGCGCCTGGGCGACATCGCCGACAAGATCAGCAAGTCGCCGCTCTACATCGACGACACGCCGGCCATCAGCATCTACGAGCTCCGCGCCAAGGCGCGCCGCATCGTCCAGCGCGAGAAGGTGGGGGCGGTGATAGTGGACTATCTCCAGCTCCTCACCACGCCCACCAGGGCGGACCGCCATCTCCAGATCGCGGAGATATCGCGCTCGCTCAAGCAGCTTTCCCGCGAGCTCGAGGTGCCCGTGATCGCGCTCTCGCAGCTCTCGCGCGCCGTGGAGTCGCGCACCGACCAGAGGCCGCAGCTCTCCGACCTCCGCGAGTCGGGGGCCATCGAACAGGACGCCGATGTGGTGCTCTTCATCTACCGCGAGGAAAAGGTGAAGAAGGAGACGCCGCGCAAGGGGATCGCCGACATCATCATCGCCAAGCAGCGCAACGGCCCCACCGGCACCGTGGAGCTCCGCTTCTGGGAGAAGCACACCAGGTTCGACAACCTCGACCGCATGCATGAGGAATTCGAGGGGGCGGTGCCGCAGTGACGGCGCGCGCCGACGGGAAGGGCCTCCTGGAGCGTTCCATGGAGGAGATAGGCGGCCACCTGATTTTCCTGGCCGACACGGTGAAGTGGACCTTCCGCCCGCCCTTCGACTTCAGGAACATCATCCTCCAGATGCTGGAGATAGGCTACCGCTCGCTCCCCGTCACCGCCATCACGCTCTTCTTCACCGGCATGGTGATGGCGCTCCAGGTGGGGCGCGCGATGGACAAGCTGATGGCGGGCTCGTCGATCTTCATTGGGAGCGCGGTCTCCATCTCGATGCTCCGCGAGCTCTGCCCGGTGCTGACGGCGCTGCTGCTCGCGGGACGCGTGGGCTCCGCCATCGCGGCGGAGATAGGCACCATGCGGGTGACCGAGCAGATAGACGCGCTGGTGACGCTGCGCGCCAACCCGGTGCAGTACCTCTCGGTGCCGCGCTTCCTCGGCTGCCTGGTGATGACGCCCGCGCTCACCGTGATCACGGACATAGTGGGCATACTCGGCGGCGCCTTCGTCGCCTTCGCGGCGCTCGGCATCACGGTGGACAAGTACATGGAGAACATCCTCCAGTACCTGGGGCTGATGGACTTCCTCTCGGGGCTGATGAAGTCGTTCTTCTTCGGCATCGAGATCGCGATCATCTCCTGCTACCAGGGCTTCAACACCACCGGGGGCGCCGAGGGCGTGGGCAAATCGACCATACAGGCCGTGGTGAAATCATCCATGGCGATACTGATATCGGACTACTTCCTGACCTATCTCTTCCAGATACTCGAATGAAAAAGAAAGCGACAACGAGACCCGCGAAGGCGGCTGCGAAAACCGTGGCGGCGCCGTCAGCCCCGAGCAGAAAGGGATTTTTCTCCCTGATGAAAAAGCTCGGCGCGTCGAAGGGGCTCCTGGCGGCGCTTGAGAAATACGACCGCGCGGCGTTCTTCGATCCGATATTCAGGGAGCGCCTGTTCGCGGACGAGAGCCTCCCCGTGGGAGCCGGCGAGTACGCCGAGACGCCTTCCACTCTCGCGAGGATGATAGGACACGCCCGCCTGAAGAAAAGCGCGCGCGTCCTGGAAGTGGGCACCGGCTCCGGCTACTCGACGGCCATCCTCTCCGGCCTGGCGCACGAGGTGATATCGATAGAGATCAGCGGCGAGCTGGCAGCGGCCGCGAAGACGCGCCACGAGCGCCTGCGCATCCGCAACACCCGCTTCTTCGCCGGCGACGGCACCGATCCCGACGAGGAGCTGGGCCTCTTCGACGCGGTCATCGTCTGGGCCGCCTGCCACGCGCGGCCGCTCATCCTCGCCGCGTTTCTGAACGAGGGCGGGCGGCTCGTCTTCCCCATGGGCCCATTCCACCAGCAGCAGATAGCCGTCTACACGCGCGACGGCGACGAAGCGAAGACCGCGTTCCACGAGTACTGCGCCTTTCCGCCAGTGCGGGGCCGCTACGGCACCGATCTCCTCAACCGGGAGACGGTGATGGCGAACTTCTCGCTGGAGGAAGAGGGAAAAGAGGAGGAGTAATATCGCCACGGCTCCGCCATCAAAACTATGTACCCGGGAAAAATTTCGTTTCTTTCATTCCGGAATCATGACGCGCCACCGAACAACGAACACCCATATATCACATATAAAGGATACCCAGATGAAAAGAACTATCGTCGTTATCATGCTGTTCCTCACCGCCCTCGTGTTTTCGTGCAAGCCGGACCTCTCGACCGAAGAGGCAAAATTGAATTTCAGCATCGGCCACCAGATCGGCACCGCCCTGAAAAGCAGGCCGATGTTCAACAAGGACGAGATCATCGGCGGCATCAAGGACGCCGTTGAAGGCAAGAATCCCTCGGACGAGAAGAGCCGGCAGACCGGCTTCAGAATCGCCAAGGGATATATCGACCAGGGTATCGCCCTCAACGTACCAGCCTTCACCCTGGGGATAAACGAGGGATTCGACGGCACCGAACCCAGCGTCCCACAGCAGGAAATGTCCAATGCCCTCAGTTCGCATCAACGCAGGATGAACGAAAAGAACCTCAAGGAGGGCGCGGAGTACCTTGCCCGGAACAAGGAAAAACCGGGCGTAAAGGTTACGCCCTCGGGGCTGCAGTACAAGGTTCTCACTCCGGGAAGCGGCCCCAGGCCGAGGGCAACCGACAAAGTCAAGGTCCATTACATCGGCAAGCTCGTGAACGGGCAGGTCTTCGACAGCTCCGTCGCCAGGAACACTCCCGCCGAGTTCCCCCTCAACAAGGTCGTGAAGGGCTGGACCGAAGGGGTACAGCTCATGAATGTCGGCTCCAAGTACGAACTGACGCTTCCCGCGGACCTGGGCTATGGACCCCAGGGCGCCGGGAGCATCCCCGGCAACTCTGTGCTCGTCTTCGAGGTGGAGCTCCTCGGCATCGTGCGGTAAGCCGTTCGAAGGCGCGGGGATATTTTGCCTTGACACCCCCGCCGGCGCTGTCTATAATTTTCGGCGGGGTGATCCCTCGGGAAGGTCTGCAATGATTCGCATGCCAATTTCTTTCCAATCAATACTGCTGGCGAGTCTCACCATGTTTTTCCTGTGTGTACCGGCACGTGCCTTTTCATGGAACCTGGGGATAGGGCCTTCCCTGTACTACTCGGTCTGGACCCCGGAGTTCATCGGGCAGCACGATAACGCGGAGGTGGAACCTGCGCTCCTGGCGGGCGGCATCGTGACGTTCCAGTTTTACGAAAGTTTCATTTTGAGCGCGCAGGCGATGTACTCTGTGACAAACCAGGAAACAGAGTACACGGTGGACGTCCCGTCGGTGACA
>JAGODF010000112.1 GCA_017998375.1 Spirochaetota bacterium | reverse complement strand
GGAGAAAGATAAAGCTCCAGCGGGGGACCTGGAGCGGCCCGCGGCAGGAGCGCCGCGTGGAGCTGGTGAAGCGCGTCTACCGGGTTTTCGAGAACAGCTACCCGGAGATCAAGTGGAACGTCCTGGACAACATGGAAGACGCGTTCCGCGGCAACATGGATTACCTCATGATTATAGGTTTCAGCGGGAACAGGAACTCGGCCTGGATGCGGTGCGTAGACGTCCGCGCGAAGGATTTCGTCTGGATGCGGGACGGTTACCGCGCGGAAAAGGGAGATCCCGTCGCGAGCATCGCGGACAGGATCATCGATTCCATGACAGCGCCGGTGAAGAATCCTTTCCAGGCGGGCGCGTCCGGGGAGAAATAAGGCCATGGACCGCGAGGGCGATATCGGCCCCCTGCCGTCGTACCATCAACCCTAAAAAAAGCTTGAAAATTCGGTCCCGGCGGGTAATGATTTTAGATGAATGCACTATATCTTTGGTGATATCCACGGCTGCCTGGACAGGCTTGAATCGCTCTTCGGGCAGGTGAAACCAAGGCTCGGGAGCGGTGATGTGCTCGTATTCCTGGGCGATTACATCGATCGGGGGAGGTACTCCTACGAGGTTGTCGAGTTCCTGTTGCAGCTCGAAAAATCGTGGCCCCGCCTCTTTTTCATCAGGGGCAACCACGAGGCCATGCTCCAGGAATACTTGAGCGGCAGGGACCAGGGCGGAAACTACCTCTACAATGGCGGGGAAGCCACGAGGAGGTGCTACCAGGGTCACATGGGTTCCTTCGAGATACCGTCGAGTCACGCGGATTTTTTCGACCGCCTGATCGACTACTACGAGGCGGACGATTTCATCGCGGTTCACGCGGGTCTCAATCCCGGTGTCGCGAGCCTCGCGGCGCAGAGCCGGGAGGACCTTGTCTGGATACGCGAGGAGTTCTATCAATCCGACACGCGCTGGGAGAAGACGGTGATTTTCGGGCACACGCCCACACACCACATTCACGGCAGGTGGGGGAAGGTGTATATCGACGATGCCCGCAACATAATTGGTATTGACACGGGCGCCGTGTACGGGGGGATGCTTACCTGCCTGGAATGGCCCTCGCGGGACATTCTACAGGCGTGATGCGCATCGGTATGATCATGATGAAAAGCAATAATACCTTCAGATCGCGCGCGGCCGCGCCATTCCTGCGGGGAACGGTCGCGCTGGCCCTGGTCGCGGCGCTCGCCCTGGCGGCTGCCGGCGCGGAGGAGTTCAGGATCCTCGGCGCGGTGGACGCCGTGCGGGGCGATGGTATCGCCACCGTGATCTTTCCGGAAAGGGCCGGGAGGGGTGCTTACCTGATCATCGAGGATGGGCGCGCGATCGGGGAGGTCCGCATCATCGACCTGCCCTGTTACCGGAACGGCAGGTTCGGTTTTTACCGCTGCATGGCGGAATACGCCATTGGCGAGAAAAAGGACCGCGTCCTCCTGAAGGCCGGGAGTCCCGTGGGAATTTCCATTAAAAAGGAAACGATGCGCAGGGACTTTTCCGAGAAGCCGGCGCCGGTCATCGTGCGGTTAAAGGAGCGTGTAACCGGCGCCAGGGACGGGCGCGAGATGGTCCTGGTCCCCGGAGGGAGGTTCGTCTTTGGGAGCAACGCCGGCGCGAAGGACGAGTACCCGGAACAGATCGCAGAGCTGGGCGATTATTATATCGACCGCCTCGAGGTGTCCAACGCTGAGTATCTCAAATACGTCAGGGAGATGAACGTCGCGCCGCCCGCAACCTGGAACGGCGTGCCGAGGGACGACGCGTTTCCCGTCGTAGTGAGCTTCGGTGAGGCGGAGGGGTATGCCCGGTGGGCAGGCAAGCGACTTCCCACGGAGATGGAGTGGGAGATGGCGGCCCGGGGAAGCGGCCTCGGTTACCAGCGCAATCCGGATGAAACATATGTCCTGATTAAAAAACCGGTATCGTATCCATGGGGAGCCGCGTTCGATCCTTCGCGGGCCAACACCGTCGAGTTCTGGCCATCACCGGGGGTGCGGGCCGATTATACCACGAAATACCAGAAAGGCTACCTCCCGGTGAGCCTCTTCGAGGGCGCGGGGGAATCGCCCTGCGGCGCCCTGAACATGGCGGGAAACGCCATGGAGTGGACGTCGAGCTGGTACCGGGGGTACAAGGGCAACGCGTACGGGAATTCGAAGTTCGGGACGATGTACCGTGTCGTACGCGGCGGCGCCTGGTACAGCAGCAGGCACAGGTCCACGGTGACCAGCCGCGAGCCCGCCGGGGCGCCGGGGCTTGACAGGGACACTGCGGGATTCCGTTGTGTCAGGGAGCCCACCGTCCTGGATGTCGTGCGGGAATCGCGGTGATGTCACGCCGGGCCGGGGTTAACTACTGAATATGGGGTTCTGCACATGAAACTGTTCTATTTTCTCGCCAAGAAGATCAGCTACACGTTCGCGGTCGCGTTCCTCACCATCTTCGGGGGATGGATGGGCGCGGTCTTTGGATACTACCTGGGAACGTCTTTCACGCTCATCCATTACGACCAGATAACGGGGGATATCATCCGCCTGCTTCCCCTCTGCGTGTTCATCCCGACGATTTTGCACTACACGCATTTTGGCGTGTTCACGCCTCTGAAGATTCCGGCCCTGCAGAGGTCCCTGCGGTGCATCAACAGGAACTTCTCCGGCGACGTGCTCAACACGGCCGCCAGCGACGAGGAAATAAGGGAGACATACCATGCGCTCTCCAATCTCCCCCTCGTTAATTCGAATTTCGCCGCAATATACGGAACACTCTGCGGGCTTCTGCTCCTGGTCTTCTTCTTCGTGCAGCACCTTTCCGCGGGTACCTATTCCCTGGTCATGGTGAAGGTCCTGACGAAAATGGGCGTCATCGCGGTGGGAGTGGTGGTGATACTCTACGCGATGTCCACGTATCTCATCACGGAGATCCTTACCAGCCATGAGCGCGCCACCTGCTTCAACGAGCTCAGGAGGAGGGGGATACCCCAGAAGCCCCGGGTTCTCATGAACCTCCGGGTGAAGTTCACGTTTTTCGTTATCCTTCTTGTTATCGCCCTGCTCACCTTCGCCGCGTTGAGCCAGAAGAGCGTGTTCTACGGCCAGTACGATCTCTTGGAGGCGATCATCTATATAATCGTTTCCATACTTGCCGGCATCTTCCTCATGTTTTTCAACACCCGGTCGATGCTGAAAATCCTCGGGGAGATGGACCGCGTGGCCATCGAGATATCCGGGGGCGGTGAGGCCGAATTCGCGCTGCATTCGCTGGACGACGAGTTCTCCGCCATCGAGTACGCGATGATCGGCATGTCCCGCGAGATAACAGAGCACCGCCGCAACATGGAACAGCAGGTGGAGCAGCGCACCAAGGAGCTCCAGAATGTTCTCGCCGACCTCAAGGAGCGCGACGACCTGATCCAGAAGCAGCTGGACATGGCAAGCCTGATCCAGCGGAGCATCCTTCCCGGGCACATCGACGAGTGGCTGGAGATGAAATTCTCGGTGCGCTACATCGCGATGGAGAAAATCGGGGGGGACTTCTATGACGTTTACCAGCTCAAGGACAACAAGCTGGGCATCCTGGTGGCGGACGTCTCGGGTCACGGCATCCCCGCGGCCCTGGTGACCACCATGGCGAAGATCTCTTTCGGCAACGCGTGCATGAAGATAGATTCCCCGCGGAGGATTTTCCAGGAGGTGAATCAGAACATACTGGACCACGTGAAGACGCAGGATTACCTGACGGCGTTTTTCATCACCCTGGACGATGAGTACAACGTGACCTACGCCAACGCGAGCCACCAGAAGGCGATCCTCCTGAAAACGGAGGAGGGGCGGCTGGAGCACCTGGACACCAACGGCCTTTTTATCGGCGCCATCGAGGAGGCGCGCGAAACTTATGAGGAAAAGACGACAAAGCTTGATTACGGCGACAAGATAATACTTTACACCGACGGTATTCCAGAGGCAACGAATATCAACCGCGAGGAATACTCCAACCAGCGGTTCGAAGAGGTGGTGCTCAAGAACCGCCACCTCTCCCTGGAAGACTTTACGAGCTTCATCGTCGAGGACGTCCAGCGCTTCGTGGGGAACGCCCCGGTGGAGGATGATATCACCCTCGTGGTCCTGGAGCTCGCGCGCGACGAGGCGGTTGACGTGATCAAGGCGGCGAAGAAGCTTGCCGACGAGCAGAAGTTCTACGAGGCCATCGACCACATGGAAAGGGGCCTGCAGGTCTACAAGGACAATCGGAAAATCATGTACAACCTGGCGAAATACTATTTCCGTGTGAACAACTACGGCAAGGCCGTGGAGTACGTGGGGAACTACATCGCGCAGGACCGCAAGAACAAGTACGCGTACTACATAGGCGGTGCCGCGTTCTACCAGATGATGGACTACAAAAATGCGGTTGATTTCCTGGAGAATGCCGTTCGAATTGACCCGAACTTCGTGAACGCGCATTTCGCCCTGGCCATGGTGTATAAGAAGAAAGGAGACGCCGCCGAAGCGCTTCGAAGTTTCGAGAGGGTCCTGGCGCTGGATCCCGACAACCGTATGGCGCAGTTCGAAGCCACGGAGCTGCGGAAGAAGGGCCGGTGATGCATGGAACGCACCGCCAGGAGAGGAGGCAGCAACGCCATCCGGCGCGTCATGCCATATGAACCTATTGAAACGGAACAGGTCGATCGTGGCCGCCCTGGCGGCGTGCGCCCTGACTCTCCTCGCTTCGGCGGGAACGGGCCTACATGCCCAGGAGGAGCGGAGGGTGGAGCTCACCGCCCAGGAGATGCTCGCCCGGGCGGACAGGGTTCTCGATTACCCGGCAGGCATCATCCGCGGCAGGCTGATGCACATCATGCCCAACGGGAAAACCTACAAGATTGACGTGACGGGCTGCATCGACAAGTCGGATTACCTGTTCACCTACAGCACCGGGGACCGGGGCGAACAACTCAAGGTTCTTTTCAACTACGGTGGTGAGGATATCTGGGTCTACAACATGCTCTCCACGAAGCTCTTCCACAAGATGGGCGTCGACAAATTCGACCCGATTATCTTCACGAACTTTTCATACATGGACTTCTCGAACTCCGACCTCCAGAGCAACTACACGGCGAAGATTACGGGCGACGCCTTCATCAAGGGCGAGGAAACCTTCCGCCTCACGCTCACGCCGGTCTTCCGCGGCGGCGCCTACGGAACGCTCACGCTCTACGTGACGAAAAACGGGTACATTCCCCGGCGCATCGACTACCAGGACACCGACAACGTGATCTTCAAAACACTGTCGATAGGCGAAATGGCGGCGATGGACGACAGGCGTTTTCCTGTGCGCTACGACATGCTTGACATACGGAAGGGAACCCTCACGGTTCTCACGTTCCACGGCTTCGAGAGGAACGTAAAGTTCGATAAAAAGCTGTTCATGCACCAGTCCCTCGGCAGGTAACGATGCCACAGTTCTTCATAAGCGCGGATCCCGTCGACGGCAGGTGGGTGATAGAGGGAGATGACTTCCGGCATCTTACGCGGGTCCGGAGGGTCAGGGCCGGCGACGGTATCATCCTCCGGGACAAAAACGGGGACCGTCTCCAGGGCAGGATAGCGGAAATATTTGACACGGGGATGTCTGTTGAAATAATTGACAGAAGGGCGGGCAACGCCGCCATCCCGGAAATAACGCTTTGCGCCGGCATTCTGAAAGGGAAGAAGTTCGATCTGGCCATACAGAAGGCCGTGGAAACCGGGGTTTCGCGCATCGTGCCCGTGGTGACGGCGCGCACGGTGCCGGTGCTGGAAGGAAAGGAGAAGGGCAAGGCGGAACGGTGGCGGAAGATAGCGCTGGAGGCCGCCAAGCAGTGCATGCGGAGCGACGTTCCTTTCGTTGATGCGCCGATGGAATTTTCGCGGCTGGTGGCGCTGGATTTCCCCGGTGTAAAGCTTATCGCGCATACCGGGGCTGATACACCCGGTCTGAAGGAGGTGGCGCGGGGAATCGGCGCCTCGCTCCATGCGGCGCTCCTTGTGGGGCCGGAAGGCGGCTTCACCACGGAGGAAGTCGCCCGCGCGGCGGCGGCGGGATGGCGCCCGGTGCGCCTGGGGACGACCGCGATGAGGGCCGAGACGGCGGCGATGGTGCTGCCCGCGATCCTCGCATACGAATGGGGAGAAGATGATGAAGATAAAAGTTAACGGCCGCGATATCGTTTTCTATAAAAGCACGCTGAAAGACCTTCTCGCCCAGTACCGCATGGACCCTGCGAAGATCGTGGTGGAGAGAAACGGCGAGATGGTGCAGCGGGACTCCTTCGACACGCTGGTGCTGCAGGAGGGCGATGTCGTCGAGATAGCGCGCTTCGTCGGCGGGGGCTGATATCCCCCGATGAACGACAGGCTTCTCACCGCCGTTGACGCGAACTTCAACAGGGCCCTGGAGGGCCTCCGGGTGTGCGAGGATGTGTGCCGGTTCGTACTCCGCGACGGACGGCTGGCAGCGTTGCTGAAACAATCACGGCACGATCTCGCAGGCCTTGCGGCGATTTTTCCGCAACTGGAACTTCTCCGCGCGCGCGATGTCGCCGCGGACCCCGTGAAGAGCACCGACCTCGCCACCGAAACGACGCGCAATTCTCCGGCCGATCTGTTCACCCGCAACCTGCATCGCGCCGCCGAGGCGCTCCGCTCCATCGAGGAATTCAGCAAGATCGGAACCGGTGAAAGCGCGCGCTTCCAGTCGCTGCGGTTTTCCCTGTACGCTATTGAGCAGGACGCGCTCTTCGCGCTGCGCAGGGGCGCGGCGATTGCGCGCTTCGCACACTCGCTCTACGCCATCTGCGATCCATCGTTTGCGGGGAGCGACCTTTCCGCGGCGGCGCGCGCGCTCGCGGACGGCGGCGCGTCCATCATCCAGCTCCGCATGAAAAACGCGCCCGCGGGGGAAGTCCTTCCCGTCGCGAGGGAGATATCGGCCATATGCCGTGAAAGAAACGCGGTCTTCATCGTGAACGACCGTCCGGATATCGCCCTTGCCGCGGGCGCCCATGGCGTTCACCTGGGTCAGGATGATATGCCAGTCCCCGTCGCGAGGAAAATCCTTCCGCCGGACATGATCATCGGCGTGTCCACGCATTCCCCGGAGCAGGCGGGGCGGGCCCTTGGGGACGCGCCCGATTACCTTGCGATAGGCCCGGTCTACGATACGCCGAGCAAGTATGGCGAGCCGCTGGCCGGAATTGGGACAGACGCGGTGCGCCGGGTCGCCAAAATGTCGAATGTCCCCGTGGTGGCAATCGGCGGTATCGTGCCGGAAAAGGCGGCGGAGCTTGCCGGCGCCGGCGTGAACTGCCTTGCCGTGATGTCGTTTCTTTTCAGGGGCGATATCGCCGGGAGGTGCCGGGAGGTAACAGCGGCGATCGGGGCGACGGTACGGGAGTAGCGGGTGATGTACATCGATGACGAAAATAAATGTGCCGATATCCGGAAGGAACTGGACGCGCATAGGGAGCGCTGGCGAGCCGTGCGAAACGAGAGGCTTGCGCTCAAAAGGGAGCTCGAAGCCGGTGGCGCCGATGCGAAGGCGGTTCGCGGAAACAAAAACCACCGGCGACTCCGGAAAGAACAGGACCACCTCGCCACGCTGATGCGGCACATGGAAAAAAGACTTAACAGGAAACGTGCGAATCTCGCAAAACAGGACAAGCCGTAAGGCGATTCTGCCGGCCTGGTGTGACACCTCCGGTAACGTGTACGACTACCCCGGCTTCGAGCCAGCATTCCGGAGCGGCAACCGGTACGTCCGCGTAGATCCCGACGAACTGATTCCCCTGCCATCAGGCAGCGTGCTCTTCTCCCTTCCGGGTAGAAACCCGGTCTACTACGACCCACGGAAAAATGATTTCACCGACGTCGACGAGTCCCCGAACGGAGGCGAGGCCCTCGGCGCCTCGGCTTTCCTGAGCTCCGGGTATCTGCGCACATATCTCCCTGCATATAAAAGGAAGGAGGGTGCGCCCACGCTGCCCCTCTGGGCCTACACGGGCCTGGTGATCCGGGGCGACGAGTTCCTGGTGCCGGCCCTCCGCGTGGACGATGATCCCCGCTCCGACCCCGAAATCCACCGGAACGATCGTGAGCTTGCTAGAGCCGTGAAAAAACTTTCCGTGGAGTACGGAAAGAACAGGCTCGTGGGGCAACTCGCGCGGTGCGCTACCGAATACAATTGCCTCTGCGCGCGGAATTTCTTCCTCGGGCGCTACGAGGTGCCGGTTCCCACCACGCCTCCCTGCAACGCGCGGTGCCTGGGGTGCCTCTCGCACCAGGAGGGATCGGGCTTCTGCGGATCGCAGGAGCGCCTGGGCTTCATGCCGTCTCCGGAAGAAATCGCTGAGGTCATCGTCCGGCACTTCAACAAGGTGGACGCGGCGGTGGCGAGTTTCGGGCAGGGGTGCGAGGGGGAGCCGCTCCTCCGGGGAAAGGACCTGGCGCGGGCGATATCGCTGGTGCGGGAAACGACGGGGCGCGGCACCATCAACATTAACACCAACGGTTCGCTGCCGGAGATGGTGCGGCTCCTTATCGGCGCGGGGCTCGACTCGATCCGCATCAGCCTTAACTCACCCACGCGCGAATACTACGAGCGATACTACCGGATGCAGGGCTACGGTTTCGACGATGTCCTGCGCTCCCTGGACCTGGCGCTTTCATCGGGCGTCTTCGTATCTATCAACCTCTTCTTTCTCCCGGGATTCACCGACATGGAGAGCGAACTGGAGTCGCTGATGAATTTCCTCAGGCGGTTTCCAGTTTCGATGATACAGGCGCGCAACCTGAACATCGATCCCGACTACTATCTGGAGAACATCGGTTTTACGGAAACACCGGCGACCGGCATTCGGAACGTGCTGAAGATGGTCAGGGAGAAACACCCCGGGACGATGATAGGTTACTACAATCCGCCCCGGGAGCGATTTGGCAGGCGGTCAACGGGGGCGGTCCACTCGCTCGGGTAACTGGTGGTCTTCGTCCGGACGCAGCTTCGAGAGAAAGTTCTCGAGCCAGGGCGGACGGAGCTCTTCCCGCGTCACCGCAAGCGCCAGCGTGACAAGACCTTTTATCATCCCCAGTCCGAAAAGGGCCGCGAGTATCCCGATTCCCAGCTGGATGATGTTGCCGGACCCGCTGTATAATAGAAAAAACAGAACAGACACGGTGCCGAGTACTATCAGCACGAAAAGGATGGCGCCCAGAAAAAACATGACGATGATCCGCGGCAGGAGGCCCGCTGCACGCGAGCGCATGGCAAGCTGGCGGGGCTCCATGAAGAGTGATACGATGAGGACTCCGAAACTTCCGAAGGCGAGTGCCATGCAGATGAACGGTGAGATGTTGAGAAAATCACCGATGCCCAGGATGATGCGATCGCCAGGGCCCGGATCAGTGAAGAGAAGCCAGGGGACGTTGAGCGCCATAGTTATGAGGAATGCCAGGATGCCTGCGAAGAATCCGGTCAGGCCGTACGTAAAGAGGGTGAGCTTGAGGCGGGTGCCGCCCTGCCGTTGAGTATTCATCGGTATCTCGCTTTTTTTCAAATGCAATAAAAAAATTCACATATCCGCGCGCGGCAATCGTACTTATTTAGGGGCGGTTGCATGGTGCCTCACAGATGCCGTTAAGGATATGGGAATATGAATATCGATACCACTATAAATATCAACCGAAAAACTCTTACGAGGATTGATCGAGCGGCCGCGCTTCGAGGTGTCAGGCGTGAGGCGATTATCGCAGCGATTTGCCGGATTGCGGGGAAGCGCGGCAGTTGGCTGAAGGGGGAATGGATGCGGATACGGTACCAGCGGCGGGATGCGTTCAAGGACTGGGTGCGGCCGCATGTCCGGTTCACGCCGGCCGAATACGCGTATTTCAACGACATGAGGGATGTGTTGAAGATGTCGGTTTCGTTCTTTATCTCATATGCGGTTGAACACTATCTTGATGAAATTATTGAAAAGATGGTTGATGATCCCGATAACTATCGGATATGGAATTACGCAGTAACAGCTTTTCAAATAGAAAACGTGTCCGGAATGATACTCTACTGGGGAATCCCCCCAAAATTCATCACAGGAGGGGGGCTCCTTGAGTAAAATCGCGCATCTATTAACTATTTGACAAGGTTGCGAGGTTTACGCCTTGTCATAGTATCATGTGCCATAACAATACTGTAAAGGTACTCCAATGAAAATAGCAATCACCGGCAAGGGCGGTGTGGGGAAAACGACCCTCGCGGCGGCACTCGCGCTCATCTTCGCCGAGCGGGGGCAGACGGTCCTGGCGGTCGACGCCGACCCCGACGCAAACCTCGCGTCTGCCCTGGGGATTCCCTCGGACGCCCAGAAGGAAATCGTCACCATCGCGCGCCAGAAGGAACTCATCGAGGAACGCACGGGAGCCCCGCTTGACAGCTACGGCCGCATGTTCAAGCTCAATCCCGAGGTGGCCGATATCGCCGACACGTTTTCATTCACCCATCGGGGAGTGAATCTCCTGGTCCTCGGTGCTGTGAAGGGCGGTGGAACCGGGTGCGCCTGCCCCGAAAGCACGCTCCTGCGTGCCCTGGTGCAGGACATGGTCCTCCACCGCAGCGAGACGCTCATCATGGACATGGAAGCCGGCATCGAACATCTGGGGAGGGCGACCGCACGGGGAGTCGACGCCCTGGTCGCTGTGGTTGAGCCCGGGCACCGGGCCATTGGTACGGTTGAACGCATCGTCGGCATGGCGGCCGAGATAGGCCTGCGGAATGTCTGCGCGGTGCTCAACGGGGTTCGGGATGATGATGACGGCCGCTACCTCGAGGATCGGCTCCGGGGCTACGAGATCCTCGGCACGATACCTTACTCCGACGCCATCCGTGCCAACGATCGCGACGGGCGTTCGGTGCTTGATGATATCACCCCCGACCTGCGCCGATGCTTCGAGGATATCGCGGACCGTGTATCGCAAAAAGTCCTTGACCGATGATGGCGCCAAAATATTTTGAAAAAACGACATAATATGATAGGTTGAATGAAACTTGAGATCCATTCCCGGGAGGGATGCATGAATATACCGTACCTCGCCACAGCCATAGGAAGCTTTCCGTACGATTCCGCCGACAGGGCGCTCGACATCATCTTCGACGCCATGCCTGACGCCCCCGTATGGCCCCAGCTGCCCCGGACCGCCCTGAACGAACAGATGGAGAT
>JAGODF010000438.1 GCA_017998375.1 Spirochaetota bacterium | reverse complement strand
CTTCTTCGCGAGCACGCGGAACACCGCGTCGGAGCAAATGAGGGCCATGGCGTATTTCCTCTTCATACTCCGGACCATCTCCAGGAAGAGGGCCCGGGGCCTGGAAGGGAACAGAAGGAAAAAGGGACCGGCGATGATGAGGGCCATGATCGAGAGGAAAAGGCCCTGACCCTCCATGGAACCCCGCATCGCCGCGATGGAAAGCCCCAGGTCCACAAGAAGGAAACCGTAGAGGATCACGAATACCTTCATGAGCTTTCCGCCGCCCGTAGCAACGACGTTCCTCGCGGCGAGGACCGCCTCGATGAAGCCCATGACCACGAGAACGATACCCGTGGAGCCGAGCGAAAGCTGTATCATCCCCATCTCAACTGCCTCCCTTCGATATTTTCTCACGCAGGGCCTTCGGGAGGCCCTTCAGCACCAGTTCGTAGGAATGGTCTATCATCATTTTGATTTCCCTGTCGGGAATGGCGCCGTCAACCAGCACGGTGTTCCAGTGCTTCTTGTTCATGTGGTACCCCGGCGCCACCTGGGGATATCGCGAGCGCAGCAGTTCGGCGAGAGCCGGTTCGCACTTGAGGTTGATGGAGACGACGCCGGGGGTGATATCGGTGAGCGCGAACATCTTCCCACCCACCTTGAAAACCAGCGTGGTCAGGTCGAAGGGAAAGTCTTCCTCGACGCCATTCTTCAAATTGCAGTATTTCCTGATTGATTTCAGCGTCATCATCGCGTCTCTGCTCCCTGCGCGGCATCCGGTCCGCCGATACCGCCCGATACCATCACCTGCCGTTCGATTATCAACCATTTTTCCCCCGCCACCAGCATGGGGGGGATTACCGCTTGACAGAGGATTCCCGAAGCCGTTGATTACCCTCTTCATCCGGAGAGCTATGATCATGGATGGGACACCATCACACGGCATCGACAGGCACTACGTCAGGAACACCGCGGGCATCTCGGCGGCCGAGGCGCTCTGGGGCCTGGCGCTTCCCGTGCTGGTGGAATCGACCTTTCTCCAGCTTTTCCTCAAGCACCTGGGCGCGTCCGACGTCATCGTAGGACTGATGCCGGGACTCCTCTCCGCGGGAGTCGGGATCTTCGCTTTGCTGGCCGCGCTCCTCACGTCGCACCTCCCGAGCAAGCGGCGCGCCGTCATCATCACGCACATCTCGGCGTCCGTTCCGATTCTCGCATTCGGCCTGGTGCTCATCGCCGCGGGAACCACGCGCGGCACCGTGAACATCTTCATTTTTTTCTACGCGCTCTTCGCGCTGGCCATCGGGGTGACGCTGCCGGTCTGGCAGAACTTCATCGTGAGCATTTTCACCGAAGGGCGGATGTTCCGCGCGCTCTCGGTGATGCTCATCACGCAGATCACGTGCCGGTTCCTCGGCGGGCTCATCCTCGTGAAGTTCGTCGAGAGGTACTCTTTCTCCGACGCGAGCATGGGGGCCTGCTTCATCACCGTGGCCCTCCTTCTCTTCGCGGGCTCGTTCTTCTTCCTCCTGGTGAGGGAGGAGCGGACGGGCGATGCAGCGCCGGCGCACACCGTGGCGTCGCTCGCGTTGGCTGTGCGGGGCATCCTCGGCAACAGGGACTTCGTGCTCTTCCAGCTCTCCAATATCGACATCTTCGCCTGCGTCACCGTTATTACTTTCTACGCCAGTTACGCGGTGGAATGCCGCGGCGTCGACAGGGCTGTGGCGGCGGGTCTTTTCATCGCACTCATCCAGGCCGGCGCCGTGGCGTCCAACGTGCTGTTCGGATGGTTCAACCTGCTGGCGATTAAATCGAAGTACTTTTTCGCGAAGTCGGCCGGGCTCTCGGCGGTCGCGATCCTGCTGGCCGCGCCTTGCCTTCCCGGATTCCTCGCTGCGAGCTTTCTTATCGGCATGGCGCGGGGCGTGCACAACATCGCGTATTCCCCGGCGGTGAAGCTGATATCGGGCAGGCGGGACGCCACCGACTACTTCTCGGTGACGCCGCTTTTGATGCTGCCGTTCAGCTTCGGCATTCCCTTCGCCAGCGGGATTTACCTCAACGGAATGCCGGGGAACGCAGGGTGCCGCTACCCGATCCTCTTCGCGGCAATGGGTGTGCTCGTTTTCGCGAGCGCGGCGTTCCTGTTTTTCGTGGACTTCGGCGGGAAAGCGGTGTCCGCCGCGGAGATGGCCCCGGCGGGAGAGGAGATCGCGCCGCTGGAGTGAGCGCGTTTCAGAAATAGAACCGCGCGAGCTCGAGCACGTAGATCCTTTCACTGTATTCAGAAGTTTTCACCGGGAGCACCGCGAGCCGGGGCGCGATTACGGACAAGCCCCCTTCCGTCGAACCGCAGCAGGCCGGCTCATTTGTCGTCACGTAGCCGTAGAGCCCTCCGGCCGCGGATGCCACCGGGATCGACGCCAGTAAAAAATACGAAAGCATGTCGTTCCCGTCGTCGTAAAGGGTGTAAGTCGCCAGGAACTTCAGTCGATCGCCGGCAAAGAAGTCATCATCGAAGGCAAAGCATACAAAGAAGCTACTTCTG
>JAGODF010000111.1 GCA_017998375.1 Spirochaetota bacterium | reverse complement strand
CTCTTGATTGTACTCCTTGAATACCGGCTGACCGCGCTTCCGTTTCTTTTTCATGCTTCATATTTAAATGGAAACACTGCGTTTTCAACCACTAAATAAAAAAGGGCCGTCCTTTTGGGACAGCCCCCACGTTTTTCAGATGCGATGAACCGTCAGCCCTTCAGCTCGTTCGCCGCGATGACCATCCGCTGGACCTCCGAGGTTCCTTCATAGATCTCGGTGATGCGCGCGTCGCGGTAGTAGCGCTCCGCCGGGTAGTCCTTTGTGTAGCCGTAGCCGCCGAAGATCTGGATCGCCTTGTGGGTCACGCGGTGCGAGGTCTCGGACGCGAAGAGCTTCGCCATGGCAGAGTACTTCGAGTAGCGCTGGCGCTCGCCGGTGTTCATGTAGTTGGCCGCCTGGTAGACCAGGAGGCGCGACGCCTCTATCTCAGTGGCCATGTCCGCGACCATCCACTGGATGGCCTGGAAGTTGGAGAGCGACTTGCCGAACTGCTTGCGCTCCACTGCGTAGGCCTTGGCGTCCTCGAAGGCCGCCTGCGCGATGCCCAGCGCCTGCGCCGCGATGCCGACGCGCCCGCCGTCCAGGGTGTGCATGGCGATCTTGAATCCCTCGCCCTTCTTGCCCAGGAGGTTCTCCTCCGGTATCTCGCAGTTGTCGAAGACGAGCTCCGTGGTCGACGAGGCGCAGATGCCCAGCTTGTTCTCGGTCTTGCCCACGCTGAAGCCCGGGGTGCCCTTCTCGATAATGAAGAAAGAGAGGCCCTTGTGGCCGATGCCCTTCTCGGTGACCGCCGTAACCACCGCCACGCTCGCCACGCCGCCGTTGGTGATGAAGTTCTTGGTGCCGTTGAGCACCCACTTGCCGTTCTTGAGCTCCGCGGTGGTCTTGGTGCCGGCGGCGTCGCTTCCCGCCTCGGGCTCGGTGATGCCGAAGCAGCCTATCCACTCTCCGGTGCAGAGCTTGGAGAGGTATTTCTTTTTCTGCTCCTCGGTGCCGAAGTAGTAGATCGGCGAGAGGCAGAGCGAGTTGTGGGCGGAGCAGATGACGCCCGTGGAGGCGCAGCCGCGCGAGAGCTCCTCGACGGCGATGGCGTAGGAGAGGTAGTCCATGCCGGCGCCGTTGTACTTCTCGGGATAGACGACCCCCAGGAGGCCCATCTCGCCCATCTTCTTCGTGTGGTCCCAGGGGAACTCGTGGGTTTTATCGTAGTGCTCGGCCTTGGGCTTCAGCTCGGTGTCCGCGAAACTGCGGACCGTATCCCTCAACATCTGTTGTTCTTCGGTCAGTTTGAAATCCATTGGTATGCTCCTTGAATGAGTGTTTCGTTGTGGTTGCGCAGTGCGGCTTTGTATGAATTTGGTTATTTTATTCGAAAAAGCCGGACCGTTTTTGTCAAGGCAATTAGCAGGAAAAAATAATACTTGCCAGACCGCCGTCGGGCCTCGATGATATCGACATCCCGTGCCCGATAACGTCCCCGTGAGTGGAGCATATCCCCCCGGGAACAGATATACCGCGAGGTCCCATGAAAAGAATCATCCCCCTGCTGCTGGTTGCCCTGGCCGCCTGCGGCCACTGGAAAGTGAGCAGCTACAACTCGTCGCGCCTGTGCACCCTGGAAAACGGCACGGAGCCGGGCAAGGTCCCCCTGAAGTTCGGCGACGACGGCATCTTCGACCTCACCTTCGGCGTGCGGATTTTCGGGGGGCGCATCTACGTCACCGACAACGCCCTCCGGCGCCTGCAGGTCCTGGAGCGCGACGGTTCCCCGGAGCTCGTCATAGGGCCGAAGGGCGCACAGGCCAAAGGGGGCGACGTGAAGACCGCGTCGTTCAACTTCAGCATCCTGGGCCTTCTCGCCGCCGACTCCGACAACAACATCTACGTGCAGAACAGGCTGACCGCCGGCGAGGGAAGGAATTTTTCCGACGACCTGGACTTCTCGCCGTCCTACGTCCTCCTGTTCGACAGGAACGGCACCCTGCAGTACACCCTGGGCAAGCAGGGCCTGCCCAATATTCCCTTCGATTTCATCGAGCACATGGAGGTGGACCGCGCCGACAGGCTCTTCGTCGTGTCGCGCAAGTTCAACACCTGGAACGTGAGCCGCTTCCAGGAACGAAAGCTCACCTTCTCCTCGAACTTCAGCAACGCGGACTTCGCGGAGAAGTCCGACGGCGGCGCTTTCGAGGGAAGGATCGACTGCGTGAAGGTCTTCCGCGAGGGCGAGAACCTGCTCCTCTCGGTCGCGTACTACCAGGGCCTGCGCTTCAAGTACAGGAAGATCTACAACTACTCCGTCAGGGAGGGGAAGATCATACGCGCCATCGTGAACCTGCCGGACCCCAAGAACGAGCTCTTCGCCATCATGGACGACTCCCGGCTCTACCTCTGGAACATCGAGGAGCGGCGGACCCGCTTCGTGGTCACCAACTTCGACGGCAACATCATCGACAACGTCCTGCTCAAGTTCGACGATAAGCGCTATTACTTCCAGGACCTCATGGTGGACGAGGGCGGCTCGTTCTACTCGTACCGGGTGAACCGCAACAGCGTGGACATACTGGAGTGGAAGTGATGAAAACGGTCACGGCGGGGGAAATGAGGCGCATCGACGAAAGGGCTATCGGGGATTACGGCATTCCCGGGGAAGTCCTCATGGGCTTCGCGGGCCGGGTGGCGGCGAACTACGTCATCGACAATTTCGCGGGGACGCGCGCCGCGGTCTTCTGCGGCTGCGGCAACAACGGGGGCGACGGTTTCGTCGTCGCCTACCTGCTGGCCAACGCCGGGTGGGAGGTGTCGATATTCCTGGCCGGCGCGACGGAGAAGCTTTCCGAATCGTCAAAAATCTATCACGGCATCTGCGTGAAGGCCGGGCTCCCTGTGCGCATCCTGTCGGGTGACAGGGACTTCGAGGGGATCGATATATCGGGCACCGACATTGTGGTGGACGCGCTCCTGGGAACGGGTTTCACCGGCGAACTGCGCGGCCCCGCAGCCGGCGCCATGGCCCTCATCAACCGCTCGGGAAAGAGGGTGATATCGATCGACGTGCCGAGCGGACTTCCTTCCGACGGCGAAGGCCCCGCGGGCGAGGCCGTGAGGGCCGATGTGACCGTGACCATGGGGCTGCCGAAGATATCGCTCGTGACCTATCCCGGCAAACGCTGGGCCGGGAAGCTCGTGCTCGCGGAGATCGGCTTTCCCCGCGCGCTCACGGAGTCGGATGATATCGCCGCGGAGATGATAGACGCGGAATACGTCGCGGCGCGCCTGCCCGCCGCGAGGGACGCCGACGCGCACAAGAACAGCGCGGGACACGTCCTCATGGTCGGCGGCTTCGACGGCATGGAGGGCGCGCTCCTCCTCGCCGCGTCGGCGTGCTTCGAAACCGGCGCGGGACTGGTGACCGCGCTCACCACGCACCGGGCGCGGTCCGTCATCGCGGGAAAAATTCCCGAGCTCATGACCGCCGCGATCCCCGGCACCGGCTACGAGGAGATCGCCGCGGAAAGCGTCGCCGACAGCGTTGACCGCGGCCTCGGCGCGTTCTTCGGGGAGGGGAAGCGCGGCGTCATTGCGCTGGTCGGTCCCGGGATGGGGCGCGGCCCGCTCCCGCGCGCGGTCTTTCGCGCGATCATGGAGAACCTGAAGCTCTACGGGCTGGAACGCGTCATCATCGACGGCGACGGGCTCTTCCACTACGCGGAGTGGCTGGCGGAAAACGGCCCCATCGATGCGGACATTATCATCACCCCCCACTTCCTCGAGGCGTCGCGCATCACGGGGGATGCGGTCGATGCTCTGAAGGCGAACCGCTTCGCGTCGGCGAAGGCGCTCGCGGCGAAGAGCGGCGCGGTGGCGCTCCTCAAGGGGCCGGCGTCCATCGTGTCCGACGGGGCACGCGCGCGCATCAACACCACGGGGAACCCGGCGCTCGCGACCGCCGGCTCCGGCGACGTGCTCGCCGGTATCATCGCTTCGCTTGCGTCACGCGGGCTCGGCTCGCTCGACGCCGCGTCGCTCGGCGTCTGGCTCCACGGGCGCGCCGCCGATCTCTGCGTGGCGGAGACGGGCTCCGGCGTCATGAAGGCAACGGACATTGTGGCGTTCATCAGGAAAACAGTCGCGGAGATCGAGGGCTCGAGAGGGTAAAGGCAGACGACAAAAATCTTTTTTTTAATTCAATACAGTCCGTCAATGCGGGCGATAAAGCCCGCCCCCGCGAAACGATGGATGGGACCATTGAGGTTGATTCCGATCCTGAAGTCCACCTGGAATCCGCTCGTCACGATGAAGGTCATTCCCGCGTCCGCGAAATGAAGCGACTCATCGTCCTCGCCGCCCTCCATGAAATGTTCCACGTAAATGCACAAGCGGTCAGTGGGAGAGTAGGCCAGCGCCTCGCTGGTCCCCCAGGCCCGGTAACGTCCCCCGTCACCATACGGCCAGGACGCCACGATGTTTAGTCCTAGATGGAAATCCGCCGGAAGTTCCCAGCCGACGGAAACGGTGCCCCAGGGTTCGGCATGGTCGTTCCGGTAAGGCGCGGTACCGGATGGAAAGGTGGTGCTGAATATCAGCGCGAGGTTGGGACACAGTGCGCCTGTTTCAATCCCGGCTTTCAGTACCTGGATCTTGATCCCGACCGAGAGATCCTCGCGTCCCTCTTCTGTTTCCCCGTCGGTTTCAGCGATGACCCAGGAATTAAAGCCAAACCTGGCTTCGAGTGGACCGTATACCCCGAGCCGGAGAAGCATTTCACCGGCAGTGTACTCTTTGCCGTCCTCGAAAAAGGTTCCCGTCACGCCGGATTCGATTTGAAGAGAACCGGGCGGTACCGTCAGTGCGCTTTCCGTGACATCCGGCCTGTCGCCTTCGATATCGTATCCATCGCTGTCGTTCCCGATGGCGGCACCGGCACAAAAGACAAGCATCAGCAGTGCGGTTATCGGTCTGTTAATCAGCCTTGAAATCCTTCTATTTTAAAAAATATGCACAAAATATCAGTGCGCCCCGCAATTCATCTTCTCGTTGCTCGAAGCGTCGCGCATCAGGGATGCCGCGCTCTCCGTGCCTTACTACTCACACGTCGCAGTTCAGCTCCTTGCGGAGCTGCCGGACGCGCGCCTTGACGGCGTCGGGGTGCGGGAAATACGCGGTATTGTTTTTCGCGCTGGTGTCGAGCTTCATGTATTCCTGGACGCCGATCACCTGGACCTCGGGATCGTCGTGGTTCAGGGCCGCCACGATTATGTCGACCTTGTCGGGCGCGTGGTGCAGGAGGGCGATACGCGACGCCGCCTGGGCCGGAATGGCCGATTTTTTGTATCCGAAGGATTCCTTCTTGTCGTGCTTGCCGACGGAATGGTTCGTGGAAAGGAAGGACCCGATGGTCTCCGCCATGAGCTGGTACGCCTCGTTGTAGAGCTCCCGGGCCCGCTTGTAGTTGTTCAGCGCCTTGCTCGTGCTGTCCTTCGGCAGGGGCTCCAGCGTCTTGATCTCGTCCATCTTGACGAAAAGCCTCTCGACGTTCTCCGATTCGGCTTCTTTCAGAATATCGCGGAACTCCTTGATGTAGTCGTCCGCCTGCTGGGCGAAGGTGCCCAGGAGCTGGTTCATCGAATTGTTGTTGTCCGCCGCCATGTGAGTGGTCCCTCCGTGCCATGAATAAGGTGAGTGAAGAACGCCCGACGTTGATCAATATAGAACCGGCTGAAACGGTTTGCAAGCGATTTTCGGATACATGGAATGCCCTCCCGAAGGCGCGGATACGTATCCGCGCCTTCGGGAGGACATGGCCGCGCTCCGGGTAATGAGTTGAAGGACGGGAACCCTGAAGTGTACTGTTCTCAGCTAAGAGCAGTAGGCCCGACTTAAGAGTACTATAAGAGCATAATAAGAGTAGTATAAGAGTAGTATAAGAGTAGTATAAGTGTACTATTGGGGTACTATAAGACTTGTCTTAGAGTACTCTTATCTTTTGCCCTACAACAGATACATCGCGGATATCTGGATCCCATAGAAGTAATCATCGGCGAGCTCTGGCGCGTCACCCATGGCATCGTAGGTGATGTACTGGAACCTGCCACCCGCGGAAACCACCGTGCTCATTGTCCCGATGAAATAGGAGATACCGAGGGTTATGTTGGCGCCGACTCCCTGGTAGTTGAAACCATTGCCTTCAACTTCAAGAATTCCGGGTGATTGTTCGTGAAATAAATTGATGCCGGTAATCAAATACGAGTACAGCAAGGATGATGTGAAATTCAATGATGTTCCATCGAAAAGCGGAAACGACATACTCGTTCCCAGGGCTGCGGAATTCGCCCAGATCTGCGGACCTCCGGCGTCATTTTGGGTTTTCCCGCCATCATGAAAGACATACGGACCGCTCGTGATGGTGAGGTCCGCGGGATAAAAATCTAGCGTAAACAGTTTGTATCCGCAAAAAATCCTTATCAACCTGGAAAGAGGGTAACTGGCGGTGAAGTCCAGATCGGCGCGTGTGGCCTTCGAGTCAATTGTGATTTGTCCCGGTCCGAGCGAGCGGTTGAAATTGCTTTCAAAACTGGCGGAACCCGGATTAATTACATTCTGCAAAAACACCAGGGATACATTGATCTTGTTTTCAAACGTAATTGATACTACCGGACCCCACAGGAGCAGGGGATCGATTTCGAAATTTTCATATTCCGAACGAAAGGACGGCTGCCACCAGAGGACGTTGGACATGAGACCCACTCCCCAGTCGGCAGCGCGGGCGGGAGCCAGTGTAACGGGTGACACGAGGATGATGAGTGTTGATGAGACGAGCAGAATGATTTTTCTCATGTGTAACTCCGGGGAATGCGGGATTCCGGGACAAACGAAAAAATTCTCTGAATCATTATCCCGCTACAGATGCATGGTTGCCGCATCTTTTGCAAGCAGAATAAATATTCATGAAAGAAAGTTATTTCTTTATTGATTGAATGCGGCATCACATTCGGATATCAGTGTGCACGCGGGGCAAGGGCGAGCATAATGACTGCGCGGGAGGGCGGGTAAATGGCCGTCACCCCTTCCTCTCCAGTATCGTGAGCCGTGGAAAGAATCCGAACTTCCGGTAGAACGGCCATACCGACTCGTGGCCGTACGCCACCGACGCGGTGACCCTCGTCGCGCCGCATACCGCGAACCACTCCAGAGCGTTTCTCACCAGTCGATCGCCGATTCCTTTTCCCCGGTAGCCGTCCTCGATGCAGATTGAATCGATCTCACCCGCGTCTCCTTCAATGGTGGAGACGCAGTAGCCGATGACGGCAGCGCTGTCTTTCGCGATCTCGGCGCGCAGGCCGGCGGGGTCCTGCCGCGCGAATTTTTCGATCCGGGTCTCGAAGGTGAACCGCTCGTAGAAGTCCCTGAAATGCACGGAATCGTCCCGATGAAGAATGCGGAGCTTCTCCCAGAGAGGTTGTATGAGGTAAATATCGCCGAAGGAAATGAGGTGGAAGGATAGTTCGTTGTTCATGGCGCCGTCTCCGGATGCATTTTGATGAAAAATTATTCCTTGCGGTGCCCCCCCTGTCAAAGATAAAATGGGCGGATCTGATGCAGGAATGAAGATGAAAACTTTCGTGAGAAAAACCGTCGTCATCCTCCTCGTATGCGCCGTCGCGGCGTTCGGCGGCACAGTGGCCGCGAACGTGCACGTCGTGCGCAACGCCGCGCCGTTCATCGTCCGGGGAAACGCCGCTCCTTCCCGCGCGACGGTGCTCCTGGTGCCCGGTGCCGCCGTGTGGCGCGGCGGCAGGCTCTCGCATGTACTGGAGGACCGGGCCGTCACGGCGCTCAATCTTTACCGGAAGGGCGCGGCCGGGAAGATCCTCGTCTCCGGCGATCACGGTACGCGGCGCTACGACGAGGTGAACGCCCTCAAGAAATATTTTCTGGAGCATGGGGTCCGCCCGGCCGACCTCTTCCTGGACCATGCCGGCTTCGACACCTACAGCACCATGTCACGCGCGGCGAGGGTCTTCGCCGTTCGCGACGCGCTGGTGGTCACGCAGGAGTTCCACCTGCACCGGGCGGTCTATCTCGCGCGGAAGGCGGGACTCGATGCGCGGGGAATCCCCGCCGACCGGAGGACGTACGTGAACGCGGCGGCGTACCGCTTCCGGGAGTACCTCGCCAGGGTGAAGGCCGTCGCCAATGTTCTCACCGGGCGCGAGCCGCGCTTCCCGGGAAGGGTGATTCCCGTCACGGGGGACGGGCGCGCGAGCTGGGACTGAGTCGGGTTATAGATTTAAGGAAACCACAGAGGCACAGAGGAACGGAGGCACGGAGGAAAGGGTGAAGTGTGAGATGAGGATGATCGCGGCACTTATTGTTGTGCAATTCATGCTGCTTTCCTTCGCGGCGGTGCCATGCCGTGCAGCGGGGCCGGGACTCGCTGCGGCGGCGCAGGCTGCGGCGAAACAATGCGCGGACTGCGGTGAAGATGAAAATGTATCGTCCGCCGGGGCGCTCTGCTCGTTCAAGTTCATTGTCTACTTCCTCTGGTACGCGGTCATGGCGGTCGTCTTCGTCGTCGCGGTGGTGATGGACCTGGGCACCGGCTTCACCCAGGATTACACGCGGGACCTTGCGGACTGGTTTATGGAGAAAAACAGGGAGCTTGCGCGCTTTTTCCGTTCTCTCGGCTGCGGCTGACACTCGAAAAAAATGCTTGTACAAATGCCGAAATCGAATAGACTCGTCTCCTCATTTTCGGGACCGGCGGATGGCAATGGCAGACAAGGGGAAACGGAAGTCTTCTAAAGGAAAGCGTTCTGAAATCCAGACCATTCGAAGCGTCCCCGCGGACCGGGCGGAAGAAATGACTAAAAATTCCCCCGTAGAACCGCCCGTTTCTGAAGGCGCTACCGCGAACGAAGCGGCACCCGCCGCCCCGGTGCCGGAAAGAAGCCTGCCGGTCCGCATCGCCATACGGACGCTCAAGGTCCTCTTCTTCTGGGTTCCCGTCACGGTCGTGTCCATCATTGCGCTCGCGCTTCTGGGAGCCTGGCTCTATCTCACGCCGGCCCGCGTGGAAAAGCTCATCGTCGAGAACTTCAACAACATGTCGTACGGGGATATCACCCTCAACGTGCGATCCTTCAGCCCCTTCAGCGGCTTCGTGATGGAAAACATCCTCATCAGGAACGGCCCCGAGTTCGACCGCACGAAGTTCGTCGAGATCAAAAAGCTGGCGCTCGATTACGGCCTCTTTCCGATGCTTATCGGCAACGTGCGTTTCAGGGAGATAGGGATATATCAGCCCCGCGTCTATCTTAAAGAAAAGAACGGCGTGTGGAACGCCGCGAAGCTGATGAAGCCCGGGGAGCCGAAGAAGGAGGAGAAGAAAAAGGAACCCGAGGAGGACAAGGGCCCGTCGCCCGCGGAGATCAATCTGCCCATCTCGGCGGAGTTCCTCTTCAAGTTCGTGCTGGACGACCTCAGGGTCTACGCCGACGGCAGCGCGATGAAAGCGTCGCTGGAGGGACTGGACTTCGGCATCGATATCTGGATACCGCCGTTCAAGAAGATCCCACTGTCGGTGGACGCGGTCACGCTCCTGGACAGGATGAAGATTGAGCTCAATCCTCGGGAGAAGATGAACGTCACCTTCACCTCCGCGGAGGCCGAGGTGAAGCCGCCGCTCGTCCTCACCTGGAAGCTTGCTTACAATAAGAAGGAAAGCGCCACGGGCGCACCGCAGTTCGAAAGCCGGCTGAAGCTCGGCACCTACCGCACGCCCGTGCGCTTCAAGCGCGCGCACCTGGCGCCCCTGAACTTCCTGGTATCCTACGACCTGTTCTACGAACCGAAGGCGGACTTCCTTCGCCTCCACAGCCTGGGCATCGACTTCGCGGGACGCAAGCTCCTCAACCTGGCGGGGGAGGTGCGGGACGTCACGAAGAAGCAGAGGTTCGATCTCCGCATGACGGAAAGCGATATCAGCCTCACCGACCTCTACCCGTATTACCGCAGCCTCACGGGTGACAGCTCCATGCGGTTCGCCGGGAACGTATCGCTCTATCCTCTCACCGTGAAGGGCGACCCGAAGAACATCGACGTGGATGGCGCGATCGCCATGAAGAACATCTACTTCCGTAACCCGAAGATGGAGGCGCAGGTCCCGTACCTCAACCTGGGCTACTCGGTGAGTATGCGCGGCGACGACCTCTCCGCCCTGGCGAACCTGAAAATCCCGCGCTTCAACTACGTGATGAAGCGCGGGAAATCGGGCGATAACGGCCTCTCCCTGGGGCTGAGCGCCGCGTACAACCTGAAATCCCAGAAGGCGAAGATACACAACGTCGCCCTGAACTTCTACAACCCGCAGACCGGGAAAGACGCGGTGCGCCTGGTGATGGACGGGCAGGTGGACCTGAAGCCCGTGCCGGCGGGGAACATCCGCATCACCACGCTGCGCTTCCAGCGAGATCCGCTCTTCGGCATGGTGTCGAAGACAAACGCGAAGCGCCTGGAGAAGGTCCCCCTGAAGCAGCCGGTGGACCTGACGCTGGACGCGGTGTTCAACGTGGGGAAGGAGATCATCACCGCGGGCCTGGGCGTCCTGGTGAAGGTGCCCGACTTCAAGGTGAACGACCTCACGCTCGCGGCGGACGTGCTGGTGAACAATCCCCGGCAGACGGTGAAGATCAACCGGGTGAACCTGGCCAGCCGCGCCTGGAACCTGAACCTGGACGTGGGCGGCGTGGTGGACCTGGACAAGGCCCCGGGCAAGGGCACCGACGTGTCGCTCAAGCTCAACTTCGACATGCCGAAGGCGCGCGAGATGTACCAGAAGTGGACGCTCTCCGGTGCGGTGGAAATCGCGGCGCGCCAGAAGGGCGACCTGAAAACGGGGACAGCATCTGGCGCGGTGAAGGTTTCCCACTTCAACGTGAAGAACCCGGAGAAAAAGATGGAGGTCGCCGACTTCAACCTGAACTTCCCCTTCGAATACAACCACCTGGCCGAGCTGGGTGAATCGCGCATCGCCGTGGACAAGAGCGTCCTCATAGACAGCTCCTTCTTCCGGGAGAAGGAGAACTTCACCATCAGGTCTATCAAGGCGAAGCACCCGTCGCGCGACGTCGCCTTCGAGTATCTCAAGGACTTCTCGACGACCATGTTTTTCAGGAACAACACCTTCGAGATACCGAACATGCGGGCCTACGTGATGGGAGGCGCCCTCTACGGGAGGAACATCCTCTTCGCGCTCGCGGACCTGGACCAGGACAACATGGAGTACAACCTCACGCTGGACGTGACC
>JAGODF010000110.1 GCA_017998375.1 Spirochaetota bacterium | reverse complement strand
CCATAGCTTCGCATGATCCGGGTGATAAGCGGTATCTCGAGCCCCACCAGCGTACCAACCGCGATTAGAAAAAACACGTGAAGGAGGTAGTACGATGTCTCGAACGAAAAGAGGTAGGACAGGAGCGCCACCGATACCCCCCCCACCACGCCCAGGGTCACCTCGACGGTGATGAAGGTCCTCAGCAGATCGTTCACGAAGAAGCGCGAGAACCAGGAACCGAGCCCCATGGAAAAAAGGAAAAATCCTATGGTGATGGAATACTGCTGGACCGGGTTCCCCAGGAGGTACGTCGCCAGGGAACCCAGCACCAGCTCGTAGATGATGCCGCAGAGGGAAAGGACGAAGACCGAGAAAAGGAGAAGCCGCTGCTCGGAAACGCGAAGGACGCTTTTCACTATTTTGGCGCTTCCACCTGGGTCCTCGCGGGCGCGCTTCCGGGCCGCGAGGCGCTGGAGGGCGACATGATCACCGCGGCGACAATGATGGATATGCCCAGGATGATGGAGCCGATGATGATCCCCAGCGACGTGTTCTGATCCTCCTCGATCTCCTTTTTGATGGAGAACGGAGTGAAGAGCTTGATGAGAAGGAATCCGAGACCCATGAGGATGATCCCCACGATGGAATAGACCGCGGTCTCGCAGATGCCGAAGAGCAGCGTGTTAAGGTAGTTCATGATAATTATCCCCTATACATAGAACTGATGTATCACGTCCAGAAGCATGTTCACAGCTGTATCCAGAACCATGTCATCGCGAGCGCAGCGCGGCGATCCCCTGTGTGTCTGCGCATATCCGCACATTCGGGATCACCACGTCGGCCCCCGGCCTCCTCGTGATGACATGCGTTTTATACGACACTACAATCCCTTACTTGCCGAAGCGCGGGCCCCGGGAGCTGTAGGGACCGCCCATGTAGTACACGCCCGCGTGGCTCCCCACGCGAAGCGACTTGCGCTGCTCCCGCTGGCGGTTGATATAGGCCTGCCCTCCCCGTTCGTACCCCACCAGGAACCAGGAGAACCCACCCGCCAGGAAGAATAGAATCATCGAGACCGCTATCGTCCGTATCATATCACACCGCCGGTCAGTCTGTCGCGATATCGAAGGGAAGCTCGTTGTACGAACGCGACTTCACCCTGTTAATGATCCAGAGCACTATGAACACCATAAGCACGATGACAAAGTACCGGTAGCTCCGCACGCCCTCGACGATCGTGATCTTTATGCCGTCCGGGTTGCGCCTGTTCTGGCTGTAGAGCTCCAGGTAAATATAATACTTTCCCGGCTCGTCGAGAAGGAAGTCCCTGTCGATGGCGGTCTCCGACTCGTGCCAGTATCCCTCGTCGTCGTGGCCGTCCTCGTCCCAGAAGTCGCCGTTTATTGAGACGGACTCCAGCGGCTCCGTGAAGGTGTCCACCTCGTCCAGGACCTGCCCCAGCTCGGTCGCGGGCGCGTCGTCCGGCTTCACCGTGCCGTCATCCGCGGAAGGCGCCGCTGCAGCGGTCCCCGCGGGTGCCTTCTTCACGAGTTCCTGGTACTTGTCCTCCTTGATGAGCATCAGCCTGTACGATTCCCACTCGCGGCTCATCGCCTGGACCGCCGTATCCACTTCGACGCGAATCTGGTACAGCGCGTCGGTGCGCGTGAGCTCAACGGGTTTCGTGTAAAGCACCTGGCTGAAGTAGAAGTTCGCGTTTTCCTCACTCTTGGGCTGGTTGCTGGCGAGCACCATCCGCGCGGAACGGTCCACGGTGCCGCGCATCTCCCCGCCCGAGAAACATCCCCACACCGCCGCCGCGAAGGAGAGCCCGCACATGGCGAGATACACCCAGGCCTTCCGCCGGTAGCGTTCCCGTATCAACATGGTCCTGCCGTACTTCTCCATGAAATCTTCCTTACGGAAGGCCATGATGACTTTTTTGTAGGGCACCCTCTTCCCCCGGGTGACCGATACCTCGTCCTCCGACTGCTCTATCGTGTAGCTGTACCCTTCTTTCCGGAAATCGTAGCACTGCGCAGGCTCGCCGATTTCGGGCTTCCAGGTGAGCTCGCCCTCGGCATAGACGATGCGCGCCACGAAGCCGGTATTTTCCTTCGAAAAGCGGCGTCCTTCAAACTCGAAAACGGATGGCGACGCCTCGAGGTCCATGGACGCGGGAACGTACTCCTCGTAGGCGTGGACCTCGCCCTCCTCCTCGACGAACCAGTGGAAGGAGCCGTCGGCGGCCACGGCGAGCCACTCGTCCCAGACGTCAAGCTCCCATTCCTCCTCGTCCTGGTAGCGGATGCGGCCGATAATTTCGTACTCCACGCCGTCGATCTCGCCCTTCGCGCCGAGCTTCATGGCCGTGTTTTCCAGGCCCACCCTGAACTTGTCGGAGTAGACGAGGTAGTACTCCTCGGTCTTCTGGTCGTATTCCTTCCCGCAGGAGAGGCACTTCGCGATGGGCACTTCCTCGGCGTCCTCGCCGCTCCCCTCTATGCGGGTGCTCCTGCCCAGGTCGCCGCTGCAGGCGGCGCACTTGATCGATTGTATGTCTTCGCGCTCTTCGGCCATCGCCTATCCCCGCACCACGATGTCGCGCTTCAGGAGCACTCTTCCGATGAAAAGCTCGAGCTCGTCCTCGGAGAATTCGATGGACGTTTTCTTCCCGTCCCAGATGCCGTCGATGTAGTTCACCTGCGTGCCGGGCTCCGTGTAGTGCATCAGCTCCCCCTCGCCGCCCTCGATGACCGCGCTTCCCTTCTCCTTGATCATCACCTTCCGGTCGCCGATCATAATGTTCGCCCCGGCCTTCAACGCGTCGATGTTCTCGGGGATGTCGACCGCCTCCACGAGCTCCGTAAAGAGGGTGAACGTGCCCTCGTCCTCGGCGAACCAGGCCGGCGCGCCGTCGTAGTCGAGGAACCACTCGTCGAAGAAGCCGCCGGAATATTTGTAGCGCAGGCGCCCGTTGGCGGTGAACGGTTTTCCCAGGATGGTGCCGGTGCTGCCCACTTTGAAGATCGAGGGAAACTCCGCGAGCTTCGGGTGCTTGCCCGTGGGGTCCAGGCCGTCCACCTTCACGCGCAGGTGCGTGTTGCAGTAGGCGCAGACGATCACCTTGCTGAAGCGGTTCTTCACCTCGATGGGCGCGCCGCATGATGTGCAGGTGTATGCTGACATGCTGAACTGTAATAATAATTTGCCACAGAGACACAGAGAGCACAGAGGATTTATTAATGTAACGACTGGATTCCCGCCTTCGCGGGAATGACATCAATCATGATTCTCCGTGTCCTCTGTGTCTCTGTGGCTATCCGTTATCCTATCTTCTCGCCGCACTCCGGGCAGAACTTCGCGCCGGGAGCGAGCTGCGCGTTGCACTTGGGGCACTTTCCGCCCACCATGCTCTGGCCGCAGGAGGGGCAGAACTTCGCGCCCGTGGGAACCATCGCGTTGCACTTGGGGCACGGCGCGCCCGAGACCATCTCCTTGCCGCAGCTGGAGCAGAACTTCGCGTTCGCCGGGTTCTGCGCGTTGCAGTGCGGGCAGGCCTTCATTCCCTGCGCCCCGCCCTGCTGGCCCATGGCGGCACCCATCATGCCGGCCATCTGCTGGCCCATGCCGACCCCCATGCCGGCGCCCATCATGCCGCCGGCCATGCCGTTGCTACCGGCGGCCTTCTCCATGGTGTCGAAAGTGCGTTTCATCTTGTAGTCGTCGCTGCCTATGATGTTGATCTCGGCCTTGTCCGCCAGAGCCTTCTTGAGGCGCTTTACCGACTCGTCCTCCTCGGGGAAGTTCACCGACTCGATTGCGAAGCGGACCAGTTCCAGGCCGAAGCTCGCGAACTCGTCGCCCATCTTCGCCTTGCCGGCCACGCCTATCTCCTCGTAGAAGGCGGCGACCTTGAGGATGCTGATGTTCTGCTTGAGCATGGTCTCCGTGAGGAGGTCCTGCAGCTTGGGCAGGATCACCATGTCGCGGAGCGCCGAGCCGATAGCCTCTGTGTTGAATGCCTGCCAGGTGCCGATGGCCATGATGAGAAGGCCCTTGGCGTCCTGCACGCGGATGGAGTAGGCGCCGAACGAGCGCAGCGGAATCGCGATATTGTAGATGGGATCAAGGAACTGGATGGGCTGCTTGGTGCCCCACTTTAGGTTCGGGATTTCCGACTTGTTGATGTAGTAGACTTCCGCCGGGAACGGCGACTTCCCGCCGAACGGGATGTTGATTATCTTCTCGAGGATGGGGATATTGCCGGTCTTCAGCGTGTGCCTGCCGGGGCCGAAGCTGTCCAGCGCCTTTCCCTCGCGGAAGAAGATCGCCTCCTGCCCCTCCTTGACTATGAGCTGCGCGCCCATGCTGATTGCCCCTTCCGGGAACTTGTGGATGATATCGCCCCTCTGATTGTCCCATTGTACTACGTCGAGCAGTGCCATTTATAGTACCTCCAGTATCACGTTTTTTCTCTGGTCGAACGCTTTCTCGAAGTCCTCGATGAGCTTGCGGATCCGCGTGACTTCGGCCGGGATGGCGTCGCCCGCCGCGCTCTCGATCTTCACGATCTCGGGCTCCAGTTCGTCAGCCTTCGCGATCATGCGCCAGTCATGTTCGAGTATCTTGTTGGAATCGTCCTGCGACACGTTCACCCTGGGCCCTGCCGCGGACCTGCCGTATTCGGCGAAGGCGCATTTCTTGTGCGCCTTCTCAAGAAGGGTGTTCAGCGATTCGAGTTCGGTGAGATATTTCATCTCGCCCTTCCGCGTCTGCTCCCTGATGACGCCGTCTACGACCTTCTTGAAGTTCAGAAGCCTCTCGGCGATGAAACCGCGGACCACGCGGTCGGCCTCGTACATCTCGCCTTTTTCAACATATCCCGTGTAACCGGGCATCTTGCCGATGAGCCTGTCGACAAGGTCCTTCGACTCGCCTATCCTTTTTTTCAGATTTTCAAGATCAGGCTGCATGTATTCCCCCAGTTGATGGTGTCGTCCGCTGCCCGGAAACGCCGGGGCGCGGATGCTGATGAGCCGTTTCAAATATGGTAGTATATATAGTAAGAATGTTACGCATCGTCAAGTAATAAAATCGGCCCGCGCCCGGTCAATAGCGGAGCTTCCTGAACTTCGCCCACTCGTCATCCGCGGACTTTTTCATGATGTCGAGGAGCTTCATGGTCGATGTGGCACCGGCGGCGTCGCCCGCCTTCTTCTTCAGGGCGTATTCCTTCAGCTTCTGGGCGTAGAACATCCGGTAGGAGAGCGCCGTGGTGAGCGTGGTGCGCGCGTCCCAGAGCGCCTTCGAGTTGCCGGGCTCCATCTTTCCCGTCTCCATGACAAGTCCCTGCAGCGACGCGTACAGCCCGTCTGACTGCGCCGAGGTGCGGTCCCACTCCCCGGCCCGGGCGGAACGGTCCGCCGCCGGCAGTTCCCGCGCGAGGATGCCGCTGTACGAGGCAACCACCTTCGCCGCGGCTTCGCGGAAGCTCTTCACCTGCGCGGGCCCCGTCGCCTTCACGCCGGTCATGTCCTGCCACTCGGTGCGCGCGCCGCGCGTGTAGATCTCCTGGAAGATGGCAAAGATATTCCTGCCGAGCGCCATCACTTCCCGGTACTCCGCCTTGTACCGCTCCTTGAGCGCGTCCTCCTCCTTCATCCGCCCGGCCTTGCCCGCGACGAGCGATTCCTCCAGCAGGCGAGACGACTTCCGCATGTACGGCTCCATCTTCACAAAGCAGTCGCGGATCCTGTCGAACTCGGGGAAGTTCTTCACGGGCGTGAGTTTCCCCATGGAGGCGATGAAGTCGTCCACCTTCGTCGGGGCGGTGCGTGCGTCCTCGATCGCCTGGTCGAACTGGTCGAAGTCGCGGTGCTGGATGGCCTTCCCGAAGGCGCCGCCCCATTCGTCGAAGAGCACCTTCATGGTCGCCTCGACGGACTTGATCTCCGTTTTCGCTTTCTTCCAGCCCTCCGAATCAAGGTAGCCGCCGCCCTGTGCGACAGCTGCAGCCGGCGTGGCGTCCTGTTTCGGGGCCTCGTTTCCTCCGCGCGAGCACATCATCGGCAGAAGAAGCACTATCGCGGCAGCCAGCATCATCATGCGGTGCATATCAATCCTCCCGGCGCGTGTATCGTCCCGGATGCGGAACGGTTGAAGGGACCGTCCCCAGTCGATCACGGGAAAGGCCGGGGCGCAACCACAAATTATTATCAACCTCCGCTTCCACGTAAACGCATGTGCCTGTGAATCCGAAACATACGGCCTGGGCATCGTTGCCCGGGTATGAATCAGCGGCAAAATTGCTTGATATTTTACATTCTTAGTGCGAGAATCAGTCCATCGTCGAAGATCACCACACGCGACAGGAGGCACCACCATGATGACGAAGATTCACCGTTACACGACGCGCGTCACCGCGATACTGCTCTGCCTTTGCGCAATAATCACGTTCGCGATGAACATGTCCTGTAAAAAGGCTGACGAAGCACCTGCCAACCGCTGGGTTATCTCGATAGACGGACTGAAACTGCGCGCCATGCCTGACGCACGCAGCAGCGTCGTCGCCAACATTCCGTATCTCGCCGAAGTGAAGTTCGAAAAAGTGACGGGGGAAGTGGTGGACATTCACGGCATCATGGGGAAGTGGGTCGAGACAACATACCAGGGCAAAAAGGGGTTCGCCTTCGGGGGCTTCCTCTCCGACACGCGCCCCGAGACCCCCGCGCCGGGCAGCGACGCGGACCTGATCAACTTTGCCAAGAAGCATTACGTCAATCGGCACAAGGCCGATTTCGGGTTGAACATCCACGATCTCAGCCATGAAGCGTTGAGCGCCATCCGGGAAAAGTTCGCCCGCGACACCACGGTGAGGACCCGGTCGGGGAAATTCGTGATCCTGACCCACAGGAACCTGAGCGACGGAAGCGGGTTTACCATGGAAAGGGAAACGCTCTGGTCATTGAAGTCATCCGGGTGGCACCTGATTGAACACGAATATTCCACGCCGAATGCGTGGCAGCTGCTGCACCTGAACAACGACAACCTGATAGACGCGTTAAGTTTCACTTTTCATGACACCACGACATTAAGAGCCTGGCTTGGGACCGCCGACGATGAAATGAAAATAATCGAGGGGATCGAGATAGAATTTTTTGACTACTATGACGAGACGCGCAGGGCATTTCGTAACGTGAAATTCGGGAAATGCGGCGAGACACAGATCCCTTCATTTTACTCTGATTCGGAACTGAAAAAAGACGTGCTTGTCACCTGGACCTTCGACTGCGAGAAGAACCAGTTCGTGAAGGTGCCGCGGCAGGAGACTCCGCGCACCGAATGAGCATGGGGACGGGACGATGACCGCATCGGAATTCTTCAGGGGAATGCTCCGCGACCGCACCCTCCCGATGCTGGCGATGGCGAACTTCGTGAACATCCTCATCGCCACGCAGCTGGGGTACGGCTTCGCCACGCAGGTCTGGGTCTACCTCTGCCAGAGCGTCATCATCGGGATCTTCAACTTCCGGCGGATTCTCCTGATGCGCCCCTCGGAGGAGACGATCGCGCGCTGGGACCGGGAGAGCGCGCAGGCGTACCGCGACATGAAAACGGAGGGCGGCCCCCAGGACTGGCTGCTCCCGAAAACAGCTGACGACTACGTGCGGTGGCAGCACTGGACTCCGGGCACGCCGAAGGTCTTCGCGGGGATCTTCCTCGCGCACTTCGGGCTCTTTCACCTGATCTACATCTTCTCGCTCTCCTCCCGTCATTTTTCCATGATACCGGGCACCTCCCTCGCCGAGGCGGACCCGCTCGGCGTGGCTGCGGGCGCGCTCATATTCCTCGTCTTCCATGCATGGTCGTTCCGGACGCAGCGACGTGAGATGGAGAGGCCCTTCACCTCCGACTACGCGATGCCGAAGGCGATGTTCCTCCCCTACGCGCGCGTGCTCCCCATCCACCTGTCCGCGGTGTTCTTCGCGGGAAACGCGTTCATGGCATTTCTCATCATTAAGGCGCTGGTCGATATCGCCGCCCACGTCGTGGAACTCGCCTGGCGGAGGAGCCTCTCGTATGAAGATTGATATTGAGGAAACCCGGAGGATGATATCCCATGGCTGAACCGCTCGCCCCGCCCGAACTCGCCGGCCCGGCGCGGCCGCTCTACGTCGCGCTCCGGCTCCTGCACTTGGCCGCGGTAAGCGCGGCGCTCCCGCTCGCAATCGTCTTCTGGAAATCATACCCCGGCAGCAGCGCGGCACACCCGTGGGCTGCGCCTCTCCTCGTTCCCGGTGCGCTTTTCTGGGGGCTCTTCTTCATCGTGCTGGAGCAGTACTCATATCCGCCACATCTTCGCGGCGCCCTACTCGCGACGGGAAGCATTTTTATCAACGCACTGCTCGCGCTTCGCGTGTCGCGTGATATGGCGCTCTACGGCGCGTACCAGGTCTTCATGAGCGCGCTCGCGGCGCAGGCGGTCTTTATTGTCGCAGCTGCGGTCTGGTTTGTGCGGAAAAAGGTTGGGCGAAGCGGCAATCCCGCCGCCCTGTCTTGGGGATACCTCTGGCTCCTGGGGCTGATCGTCTTCGGTGCGGGAGCGATGATCAATATCCTCGGTGGTCCGCTGCTAGAAACGTTTCGGCGCTGGGACGATACACCCTCACTGGCGGCATCCATCGCTGCGTTCGCGTTCCAGGCACTGATGCACCTACAGACATTGTACCGGGGAAGCGTCTTCGGCGGGGCGATGAAGCAGGAAGGCCTGCGCGAGCGGCTCCACGGAAGCTGGGGAAGCCTCATTGCGCTGGGGCTGATATTCTCGCTGCTGGCCGCGCTGGGCGCCGCGGCGTTGTGATGGCAGTCATCCCGCGTCGTAACATAGAACAAGAAGGATGATGCACCTCACAGACGGACAGGGAGCATTTCAGGAAACAGACCTCCCTCCCTCCTCGGCGAGCCGTATCTCGTTCTTCTGGTCGTCGTACCTGCCGGTCACGTGCGCGTATGTTTCGCGGATGATATTCATGTCCGCCGGGATATTGCCCGTCGTATGGAGCACCCCGCTGACGCCTGCCGCCTTCCTCGCGTAATCGATGAAGGCGAGCACGATGGGGACCCGCGCACCATGCGCGATATGGTAAAATCCGGACTTCCATCCCTCGCCCTTCGAACGGGTCCCCTCCGGCGGAATGGCGATGACGAGCTTCTCGTTCTCGTTGAACCTCCGTATCGTCTGGTCTACCGTGTTGCCCGCATGCGACCGGTCGATCCGGAGCCCCCCCAGCCAGCGCATGAGGTGCGCGAAGGGAAACTTGAAGAGCTGGTGCTTCGCCATGTAGTAGACATCGAGCCGGTACGCGAAGGCGATGATGATCCCGTAGAAGAGGTCCCAGTTCGAGGTGTGGGGCGCCACGACGAGGACGAACTTGTCCAAGGCGGGAAGTTCGCCGTCGGTCTTCCAGCCCGTAACCTTCGTAAGGAGCAAGGCCACAATGCGGAGAAAAGGGCTTATCACGGGCGTGTTGAACAGAGTATACTGTAGCCGGGTCCGGGCCATGGTTGCGGTATTCCTCCACGCAGAATTGCGAGGCGCGGCAATGGTGCCAGAACGCCCTTACCACGCAACAATAAAAGACATCGGGGGTCGATAAAAAGTTGCAGAGAAAGCTCCTGGTCCAACCCGTTTACAGAGAGAAAAATAGGTTGATTTTTCGTGAAATCGTTTAATGAAATATCATATTATACCCGGCGGTTATACCATGAAAACGTCATTATCACTCGTATCAACCATCCTGCTGTCATGTTTCTGCGCGAATGAACTGTACGCCGCCAGATTGGAATGGGAAATACCCCTGAACGAGCGCCTTGAAATGGTTCGCACGGCGAGCGTTGATTATTATATCAATAAAAAACACCAGAAAAAATACGACGAACGCAACATAATAAATCTTACCTGTTATCGCAGAGATGACTCCACAAGCGGCGTTAAGGGCGATTTCACCGTGTTTGCGAAGGCGTACGAAGAACCGGTCTTCAAACAGATTGAAAAGCACTTTGCCGACTTCAGCATCGCCAGAAACGGGAGGTTCTCGGTCGACAAAAAGGATTTCATGCCTAACCTGCGCCACCTGCCGACGTTCCCGGAGAAAGACATGCCCGCGGGAACTGAGTGGTCCTCTCCCGCTGAAATCGTATTTAACTCCTTTTCGGTGCCTTTCCTTATCACGTTCAACGTCAGGTACGCGATGAAGGATATCCGGGAAATGGACGGCAGGAGCGTCGCGGTGGTTAATTACTCGTTCACGATGGACAGGCGATTCAATGAACGGGGACTGCCGGAGGACATGCCGGTTCGAGTTCTCGGAATGAACAAGGGCCGGATGTACTGGGACATCGCCGGGAAAAAACCTCATTCCATGGACGACGAGTACCGCGTCGCGTTCCTTTACAGGACCGGCGCGCAGGAATTTGCCACTGCCGAATTTGCCATGAAAATAAAGACGCGCTACAAGCTCTACCGGCAGGTGGCGCCCGGGGAAAAGGCCGCCGCGGTTCAGGAACTTCAGAAAGAGCTGCCGAAGGACAGCGGCATCAGCGTCGACGAGGACGCCCGGGGAATCGTGCTGCGCCTGGGAGAAGTGCTGTTCGATTTCGACTCGTACGGCCTCAAGAACGAGGCGGCGGGCACCCTCGACCGCGTATCGGAGATTATTCGTGAAAAATACGGAGACAGGGAAGTTATCGTGGAAGGGCACACCGACAACAGGGGGAACGCCGGCTACAACCAGACGCTTTCGGAGCAGAGGGCGCATTCGGTCGCGCGTTACCTGGAGCGCAGGGGCGTGCGCGACAAGCTCTCGTACCGGGGATACGGAGAGGACAAACCGATCGCCGACAATTCTTCCGCCGATGGAAGGCGGAAGAACCGCAGGGTGGAAGTGATCATCAACCTGAAGTAGGATAAATCTGAAATGCGTATCAAGGAACTCCGCGTCGAGAAGGCCGTCTACGGTGGGTTCGGCCTCGCCTTCCATGACGGAAAAGCGGTCTTCGTCGCGGGCGCCATACCCGGCGAGATCGTGGACGCCCGCATCACCCGCGACACGGCGTCCCATTCCTTCGCCGCGATTGATAGCGTACTCGCCCCATCACTCCATCGGATATCGCCTGAATGCCCAAACTTCGGCACCTGCGGCGGTTGCGACTACCTGCACGCGGATTACGAAACCGAGCCCGCGATGAAAAGGGAAATAATTCTGGACGCCCTCCAGCACATCGGGAAGCCTACCGCCGACATCATCCCTCAGACCGACCCACGCCCCGCCGACCCGTCCGGATA
>JAGODF010000437.1 GCA_017998375.1 Spirochaetota bacterium | reverse complement strand
AGGTTCTTCTTCTTGATCTCGGCGGTCCTTTCCGCGACGATCAGTTCCAGGTTGTCCCTATGCTTCCGGAGGTTTTCCTCCGCGGACCTCCGCACCCCCATCTCCCCCTCGAGGAGGACGTTCACCTGCTCCACTTCCCGCCTCGTCCGTTCGAGGAGTTCCTTTTCCCGCGTCAGCTTCGCCTGCTCCTCCTCCATGGCGGTCTTGTACTTTTCCCGCACCGCCTCGTAGTAGTACGTGAGGAGGAAGAGCAGCGTATACACCGAGAGGTGCCTCACCGAGTAATCAACGGGGTACTCGAACGAAGGGATCAGTGAACCGGGGTTGATAAAAATCGCCGCCGCGACCAGGCCCATGAGTATCGTCCAGACGGAACCCTCCTTCCTGCCCATGAGGAAAAACGAGAACGGCGCGGCGACCAGTATCCAGAGGCTCCCGTATCCCCCGATAGTCCCGATGAAGAGCCAGTAGCACATGAGCGCCATCAGCGCCGACATGGCGACGCGGTAGATGGGCTTCCCGTAGTTGAGGAACCTCACGACAACGAGGGTGATAACGAGGACGAGGACCACGCAGTAGATCATCAGGCCGTAGAGCCTGTCCCGGCTGACTACATGGATGGTGCCGAACACCACCAGCGGCACCAGGACCGCGAGCGTGAAGGCAGTGAAAACCTTGCGCCTCCTGGTCTCTTCCACATCGACGGGGGCTCGCGCGAAGATGGAGCTTACCAAAAGGCGGTTCAGTGCGTGCAAAGTGCCCATGCTTCATACGGTAACCGCCACCGGCAAAAAATCAATTAGTAAATGAATGATACCGGCCATCACCCATAATGTGAAAAAATGGGCAGATAACGATATTATTATAAGGAAAAAATTGCTTGACTCGTGCTACATAATTTATTTTCGTGTTATCAATGTATAGTAATATCTCCCCCGGAGGCAATTCGATGAAACCCGTACGCGACGTGCTCATTCTGTTACTTTTCCCAGTCGTCCTTTTCGCGCAGGAACAGACAGTCAGCGGAGGAGGCGAACCTGGCACCGGAAGCGAGCAGGTCTTCCAGTCGAAGGAAATCATCGTCCGAGACAAAAAGGAGCAGGCCGGCGTCGTATCGATCATCACGGACAAAGAAGTGAAGAACTCCACGAAGACCGACCTCGTCAACGTCATAAGTCAGCAGGTTCCGAGCTTCAGCACCGGCAACAACAGGGTGATGGGCTTCGGCGTCTCCTCGAGCGGCGCCGCGGTCATGTCCATCCGCGGCATGGGTAAATCGGCATGGGGCCCCACCACGGGAATACCTTTCTTGGTCAACGGTCTTGACACTACCACTTCCATAATGGGCCATCCCATCGCTGACATCTTCACCATGAAGAACATCGACCGGATCGAGGTCCTTCACGGCCCGCAGCCGGTGTTGTACGGCTCCGGTGCGCTGGGCGGCGTGGTGAACGTCATCACGAAGCGCCAGGAAACCGACGGCTACCGGACGGAGCTCTCGGCGTCCTACGGAAGCTACAACACCACGGATGATTATGTGCTGCACCAGGGGAAGACCGGCATCTTCGATTACGGCGTCTCGTACAATTTTCAGCGCACCGACGGCCACCGCGAGCAAACGGCGCCCAACGGCACAGAGGTCACCTCGGAGTACCTGAACCACAATGGGACAGCGCGCTTCGGCTTCGAGCTGGGACGGAACTGGTACGCGGGCATGAACGCGTTCATCATGAAGGAGAAGATCCACGATCCCGGCCCCGAGGGTGCGCCCGCGAACAAGCTGGAGACCTTCGACATACTGCGCGACGGTATATCGCTCAATATCCTGAACCGCTACGAAAAATTCGACGGGATGCTGCACGTGTTCTACAACAACGGCCACCACGAGGCGGAGCAGGAACCGCTGGACACCGATTCCTACGAGCACGACGACACGCTCTACGGGGCGCGTGCCGTGGAGACGGCGAAGCTCTTTCCGGGCAGCAGGATAACTGTGGGCGCCGAGGCGCGCCGCTGGGGCGGCACTTCGAAGAACCCGTCCACCGGCTACTATTACGTGGATGATACATATCTCACGGAGGCCTCCCTCTTCGGGCTCGCGGAGCAGCGCCTGTTCAACGCCGTCACCGTATCCGGAGGCGCGCGTTACACCGACAACTCCGAGTTTGGCGGCTTCGCCTCCTGGCAGGGCGGGCTCATCGTCAATCCCACGGATTTATTCAAGATACACGCCAGCGCCGCCCGCGGATTCAGCCTCCCGAACCTGCGCCAGCTCTACATAAAGATGTTCCCCGCCGAGGTACCCAATCCCGACCTGGAGGCGGAAATCTTCATGTCGTACGATGCCGGTATCGAGATCACACCGGTGCGGAACCTGGTCATCGACGTGACCGGCTACCGGGTGGAGTCGCAGAACAAGATTGTCAAGGCGACGTCAACCACCTGGGCCAACGCAGACGAGTTCGACTACAACGGCCTGGAGGCCACGGCGAAGTACCTCGTCATGGAGATGATCGGCATACGCGCGGGCTACTCCTT
>JAGODF010000109.1 GCA_017998375.1 Spirochaetota bacterium | reverse complement strand
CTTCTCCATGTTGCGCTCCATGATTCCACGGAGCACCTTCTTCTCGTCGATGAGGTGAAGGAGCTTCTTCAACTGCTCCGCCTCGATCATCTCCGGGATGTGGAGCAGGTTCTCGATGCCGTCGATGAAGAGGTCCGGCTCCTCCGTCTCGGCGAGCGCCAGCTGCGCGATGTCCAGCGCCATCTCCTTGTGCCGGTCGTTCATCGCCTCGCTCCTCAGGCGGTTGAAGACATCGGACCTGATATCGAAAAGGGAAAAACCGCAGAGCTCCCCCGTGAGGTACTTCGCGTAGTTCCTGATCTCGTCCTGGATCACCCGCGTGGATACCTTCACCTTCCTGGTCAGGACCACGCCGGTGCGCGTGATGAGAATGAACACGATCTCGTTGTTGTCCAGGGGGATGAGCTCGATATACTTCACGACGGTGAAATCGGGCTTTGGCGTGAGGATGATACCGGCATAGTTCGACACCAGGGAGAGCATCTTGGACACGGAGGAGAAAATCCTGTCCAGCTGGAGCTCCTTGCTGATGAGCTCCTCGCGCACCCTGAGCTTTTCGTTCATCACGAAATCGTAGGTGTCGATAAGGGAGTCGACGTAGTACCTGTAGCCCTTGTCCGTGGGAATGCGCCCCGCGGAGGTGTGGGGCTGCATGAGAAAGCCGCCCGCTTCGAGATCGAACATGATGTTCCTCATGGTCGCGGGCGATACGGAGAAAGAATACTTCTGGACAAACGAGCGCGATCCCACAGCTTTCCCCGTGGTAATATACTCGTACACGAGGGCGCGCAGTACCGCAGCCTCTCTTTCGTTTAAGGGATTATCGCTCCCATCATGTATCATGGGACACCATTTATTAGCACTCTTTATTATTGAGTGCTAATAAATTACTACAAATCCTTCCCTCCGTCAAGTCAATAAAGCGATTTTGCGTAACTTTTATTGACGAAACGTTAAATTTTTTTCTTTTTCTGATCTTCCTCTTTTTCCATCTCGGCGATCTTCTGCTGCAGGGCATCGATGGTGGTTTTGATCTTCTTCGCTTCTTCCGCCTCGCCGAAAAGGGCGTGTATTTTTCTGAGGGCGGTCAGGAGCTCGATTGATTTCAGAATGTCACCCGTCGCCTTCGTTGACTGCTCGTACTTCGTACGATACTGAAGCGCTGCATCCTTCAGGTCGTTCTTGCAGATGGCGAGAAGCTCCTGGCGTTCCCGGTAAAACTCGGTGCGGGGATCGCGGTACTTCTGCGTTTCGGAAAAATTTATCATATTGCGAGTCACCACGGCGACCCTGGCGAAGAGGTCCACGAAGGACCACTTCCACTTGGAGCCGCTCCCCAGGCGGTCTATGAGTATCGTAAGCACCGTGTTGAGCCTTTGAACTATGCGAAGGGTCTGGAGGGGATTGATGCGGTCGATTTTCGCCAGATATTCCGCGTTATCCTTGAGGGAGCGGTCGATATCGTTCCCTACGATGTTTTCCATGATCTGGAGGGCCTTGTAATAGGTCTTCCTCGCCTCGTTCAACTCCTTCTCGCTCTTGCTGTCGAGCATCTCCAGGGACGCGTCGTTCATGCTGATGCGCAGCATGATGATTTTCAGGTGCTCCAGCAGGATTTCTATGTCCTTGTACGCGGCTATCCGGGGCATCTTCTTCTTGATCTGCTCGGCTTCCTTGATGCGCTTGCTCGCGTCGTCGATGTCCTTCTTGAACTGGACGACATAATCATTGTACGCTGCCCTTTCAGCCTTGGATATAGCCATACGCTCCGTCCTTACCCCTAAACTGGATGTCCTCTACATCCAGTGTCGGTATGTATCGGTAATTACTGTATATTTTTACATTTTTCAACGGTTTTCATTCATCAGATTTTGCACACCGGACAGCGGGAAAACCGGCACCGCGGGTGCGGCACGACCCGCCAAATAATAATACAATAATTTTCTTGACTATTTAGGGTCCGGAATTAGCGTAACGATTTGTTCAAATCAGTATCCCCTGATGTTTCTGCGCGCCCCCCGGTCCCGTCGCAGAAATCCTTTTCGTCAGGCAGCTGCGTACCGGCCGAGGGCTCATGTGTCGTAACGCAATCAAATTTGCATAATAATTTCAAGATTCAAGGAGATCACAGTGACATTAAAGAAAACCGAGATCAAAAAGGCGGAAGGCAAGCTTGGCGTTCTCATCCCCGGGCTCGGGGCGGTAAGCACGACCTTTATCGCCGGCGTCATGATGGTGCGCAAGGGACTCAACAAGCCGATCGGATCCCTGACGCAGATGGGTAAGATCCAGGTCGGGAAGGGAAGCGATACGAAATACATCCCCATAAAGGAATTCGTGCCACTGGCGGACCTCAAGGACATGGATTTTCTCGCATGGGACCTTTTCGAGGACGACGCCTATGAATCCGCCATCAACGCGGGAGTCCTCACGAAAGAACACCTGGAGCCTATTAAAGCCGAGCTTTCATCCATTAAACCGATGAAGGCGGTCTTCGACAAGGACTACGTCAAGAAGCTGAACGGCACCTGGGTCAAGAAGGCCCCCTCGTACTGGGATCTCGCGCAGATGCTGAAAGACGACATCCTCAAGTTCAAGGATGAGAAAAAAATCAGCCGCATGGTGATGGTCTGGTGCGCCAGCACGGAAATATACCAGGAAACGATTCCCGGAGTCCACGACACCCTGGCGAACTTCGAGAAGGGGCTCAAGGAAAGCAACAAGAAGATCGCCCCGAGCATGATCTACGCCTACGCCGCTCTCAGCCTGGGCATTCCCTTCGCCAACGGCGCGCCGAACCACGTCACCGACGTGCCGGCGATACGCGAGCTGGCCGACAAGAACAAGGTCCCTGTGGGCGGCAAGGACTTTAAGTCCGGCCAGACTCTCATGAAGACGATCCTGGCGCCCGGCTTCAAGGCCCGCATGATCGGCGTCGAAGGCTGGTACTCGACGAACATCCTCGGGAACCGCGACGGCGAAGTCCTCGACGATCCCGAATCGTTCAAGACGAAGGAAGTGAGCAAGCTTTCGGTGCTCGACCAGATCTTTCAGCCCGAGCTTTACCCGGACCTCTATAACGACTATACCCACGTGGTGCGCATCAACTACTATCCTCCACGCGGTGACAACAAGGAAGGATGGGACAATATCGACATCTTCGGCTGGCTGGGATACCCGATGCAGATCAAGGTCAACTTCCTCTGCCGCGACTCCATCCTGGCGGCGCCCATAGTGCTTGACCTGGTGCTCTTCAACGACCTCGCCCAGAGAGCGGGAATGTACGGCATCCAGGAGTGGCTCTCCTTCTACTGGAAGAGCCCCATGCACGACTTCGACAAGGAGCCGGTGCATGACCTCTTCGTACAGTCGATGAAGCTGAAGAACACGCTCCGGTGGCTGATGGACGTGCCGCTGGTGACCTACATCGGCAACGAAAGCTACGATTGATGCGAAAAACCCCGCGGAAAACGCGGGGTTTTTTCTTTCACTGCCGGAGCGGAACCCGGGGAAGCGGGCGGTATCACCCCTCCCCGCCGTTCACCTCCGGCGAAATGTCCTGACTGTTATTGCTATACCAGCGTGACCACGTGCTCTTCCTTAGCACAGCTGATACAGTAGCGCAGCCCTTCCAGGCCGCCTTTCCTGGGTATGTAATAATGATTGAGACTGCTGACCTCTTTTCCGCAGCGTGAGCACTTCATGATATCACCCCTCAATAGTACGCAAAGTATGGTTTCCAGATACATGATCGGCGCGGGGAGCGATTATTTTTAGGATTTTCCCGGCCCAAAGTTATTGACGGCGCCTCCGGAAGGGGGCACCTTTCCCGCCATGAAGGCGCTCCTGAAAAGGGCATTGCTCGCGGTACCGCTGCTGCTCGGCGCGGCGCTGGTGATACATACGCTCATCTACCTCATCCCCGGGGACCCCGCCGCCATGATTTCCGGCGACTACGCCAGCGCGGCGGACATCGCGGCCATACGGCGGGAGCTCTCGCTCGACGAGCCGTTCCTCCACCGCTTCCTCACATACCTCGGGAAACTTGCCGTTCTGGACATGGGTAAATCGATCTACACCGGCCTCCCGGTCACCACGCTCATCGCCCGGCGCTTCCCCGCCACGCTCCTCTTGGCCGCCGTCTCCATGGCGCTGGCGGCCGCCGCGGGAATCGGCCTGGGTGTGCTGGCGGCGGCACGGCGCGGACGCCGCGCGGACACCGCGGTCCTCTGGATATCGTCGTTCTTCATATCGACGCCGGTGTTCGTCACCTGCTTCATCCTGGCGCTGGTGTTCTCCCACTGGCTGAACCTGCTCCCGCCCTCGGGAAGGCAGGGACTGAACCCCGCGTACATCATCCTCCCCGCCGCGGCGCTGGCGTCGCGCTCGCTGGCCCTTATCATCAGGGTGGTGCGCAACGAGCTCATCGAGGTGCTGAAATCGAATTACATCAAGGCGTCGCGCGCGCTCGGCATTCCCGAATGGCGTGTGGTCCTGGTCTACGGCCTGAGGAACGTCATGGTGCCGGCGATAACTATCATCCTCCTCGATTTCGGCGCGTACCTGGGCGGGGCCGTGGTGACGGAGACGGTCTTCTCCTGGCCGGGCATCGGCAGGCTCCTCATCATGGCGCTCCAGAAGCGGGACCTGCCGCTGGTGCAGGGAATACTCATCTTCGGGACGGCCCTGTTTCTCCTGATAGGGATGATGATAGAGCTGCTCCAGGCGCGCCAGCCGAAAGCCGGGACCTGATTGTACCTGTTTTTTCCTGTTGTCATTCCGGGCATCCCATGCTATGTTTCCTCCGAATCGGGAGTATAGCGTCCGGCCGGAACTCCCGCAAACACTTTGCAGTAATGATACAATACTCAACCGGAGAATGCCATGATCTGGAAAGGAAGAAGGCAGAGCGACAACGTGGAAGACCAGAGGGGCGGAATATCCCGCGGCGGGATGGTGGGCGGCGGCATAGGCACCGTGATCCTGGTGCTCGCGATTTACCTCCTGGGCGGCGATCCCACCCAGGTCATCAACACCATCCAGGTGGACACCCAGTCCGCCGGTCCCTCTCACCAGGCATCAGAAGAGGAAAACGAGCTGGCGAAATTCGTTTCCGTGGTGCTCGCCGACACCGAGGACGTGTGGAGCGACCTGTTCAGCCAGAGCGGGGCGGTCTACCGGAAGCCGAAGCTCGTCCTGTACTCGGGCATGGTCAGCTCGGCGTGCGGCAGGGCGGGCGCGTCGACCGGCCCGTTCTACTGCCCGGGCGACGAGAAGGTCTACATCGACCTGAGTTTTTTCAACGAGCTCCGGCAGCGTTTCAGGGCCTCCGGCGACTTCGCCATGGCCTATGTCATAGCCCACGAGGTGGGCCACCACGTCCAGAAGCTCAAGGGCATCGTGAGCCAGGTCAACGCCCTTCGCGGCAGGATGGACGAGCGCGAGTTTAACCGTTACCTCGTGAAGATGGAGCTCCAGGCGGATTACTTCGCGGGCGTGTGGGCGCACCACGTGAAACGGAAGGACCTCCTGGAAGAGGGCGACCTCGAGGAAGCGCTGAACGCCGCCAGCGCCGTGGGGGACGACCGGATCCAGCAGCGCTCGCGGGGCTACGTGGTGCCCGACAGCTTCACCCACGGGACCTCGGAGCAGAGGCGAAGCTGGTTCTCCAGGGGTGTCTCCTCGGGTTCCATCCAGGGCGGCGACACCTTCTCCGCGGGCGAGCTATAGCGGAGCCGCGCGCCGGGATCGATTGAACTTGACTTCGTCCCGGCCTCGCACGAGGATGATGTTGCGGACCGGCGGTGGATTCCGGCGATTCGCGGCGGAGGTACATGCGCCAGCTCGAGGAATACATCGAATTCGCAAACAGCAACCCGGTCTGCTTCATGGGCACGGTGGACGGGGGCGCACCCCGGGTGCGCGGGATGCTCCTCTGGTTCGCAGATGAAACCGGGTTCTATTTTTACACGGGCAAGTCCAAGGACCTCTGCAGGCAGCTCGTCGCGGACCCGCGCATCGAGGTCTGCTTCTACCGCCAGGGGCCGACTTTCGTCGATACGGTGATGCTCCGCATTTCGGGGAAGGCCGAATTCATCGATGACGGCAGGCTGATATCGAACATGCGGGAGCAGCGTCCGTACCTCCGCGCGCTGTCGAAATCGCTGAGAATATTCCGCATCAGCAGGGGCAGGGCCGTCCGCTGGTCCGGTGCCGACGCGGTTGCGCGGCCCCGCGCGGTGCCGTTCAGGTGCGGCGGGTCAGTCACGCGGAACCGGGGCGCGGCAAGCTCCTGCCTCTCGTTCCAGTCCGGCGGGAAGTATCACCACCTGAACCACGAGAAAATCGTATTCCTCTCGTCCCACGGGAAGCACACTGTAATCCACGCGTGCGGCGGCGACTACGAGGTCCCCGTCCTGTTCAAGGAAATCGAGAAGAACCTCCCCGGGACGACCTTCGTCCGCATCCACAGGCAGTTCATTGTCAACAGGAACTTCATCGCGCGCGTGGCGCACGGGTCGGGCGGGCGCTTCACGCTGTACCTCGCCGACGAGGACGACTCGGCGCTTCCCGTCGGCAGGGCATACGCGAAAACGCTGCGGCTGATCACCGGTGCCGGTACGTTCGTTCCGTAGGGATGCCGCTCATTCCCGTCGCTCTTGACAACCGGGGCCCCGGCATGTACGCTCGCGGCAGCGGAGGAGAACCCATGAAAAGAATACTTGTCGCCTACCACACCGTGTCAGGCTCCACCGGAGAAATGGCGGGGATACTCGGGGCCGAGCTCGGCCGGGAACACGCGGTCGACATGCTGCCGGTCGCCGACGCGCCGGCGGTTTCCGGGTACGACATTGTGGTACTCGGGAGCCCCATGCGCTTCGGAGGCTTCGCTTCCCCGGTGAAGAGGTTCGTCAAGAGGAACCGCGATTTGCTGGAGAAAATTCCCGTGGCGGCCTACCTCAGCATCCTCTACATCGTGAAGAGGGACGATGAACCCATGCCGGAAACCGAAACATTCGTCGATCCCTCGCTGGAGATGAGGTCGCTCACCAGGAAGGAAGCGACCTTCTTCGACACAACGCATTCCGCCTGGTACTACCATTCCATACTGTCGAAATCGCTTTCCGGCCTGAAACCGGTCGCCGTCGGCTTCCTCAACGGGAGAATGTTCCCGGACAGGCTGGGGCTCCTTCCGCGGCTCTTCATAAAAGCGATCCTCAGGTTCACCACCAAGGAGCGCGAGGGCGAATTCCTCAATCCCGCGGCGGTGCGTGAATGGGCGGCGCTGCTCGGCAACGCGATAAGGAGGCTGCCATGAAGATCGTGCTGGTGATAGGCGCGCTGGTGAACGCGATCGGGGGGATAAGCATACTGCTGTCGATGTACGCGGCCTACCCCCTCAGTTTCCCGAAACTTCCCGCGAAGGACGATATCAGGCCGGATGATTACATCCTCTACCGACTGTTCACGGCCGGCACCGCGTTCTGCTTCGCGTCGATGTATCTCTACCTCTACTTCCGTCCGGAATTCGCATTCCCCTTCCTCCTGTTCGGCATGGCCCTGAAGTACTGGGCATTCGCCGCGAGCCTGGTCGCCTGGAGAAAGTTCCGGCTGCCGCATCCGGTCTTCCTGAATTTCGGCATCATGAACCTCTTCGTCGCAGTGCTGTTCAGCGGGTACCTCCTCCTCCGATAAGCGCCGGCCACCCGCAATTAATCTTGCTTTTTTCCGCGCCCGCCCGACAATGCGGCGCATCGGCGTCAGGACAGGCGCACATACGGAGGAAGGCGATGAAGAAACTCGATGGCGGGCTGGGCAATGTAAAGGGCTTCAGGTACGCGACCGCCGCTGCGGGCATCCGCTATGCGGACAGGTACGACATGGCGCTCATCGCCGCCGACGGCGACTGCGCGGCGGCCGGGCTCTTCACCACGAACAAAATCTGCGCGGCGCCGGTGCGGCTCTCCCGCGGCAGGATCGGCAACGCGGTGCGCGCCATCATCGTGAACGCCACGAACGCCAACGCCTGCACCGGCGACGAGGGCTACGCGAACGCGGAAGCAATCACCGCGGCCGCGGCGAAGGAGCTGGGCGTCCCCGCGGGCTCGGTGCTCAACGCCTCGACGGGAATCATCGGGGTGCAGCTCCCGCGGGAAAAGATGATATCGGCCATCCCCGGCCTCGCGCGCTCCCTGGGGCGGGAACACGGGAGCCTCGTGGCGAAGGCGATCATGACCACGGACACGGTGCCCAAGGAAGCGGCGTACCGCTTCACCTGCGGCCGCGGCGAGTTCACCATCGCGGGGTGCGGCAAGGGCGTGGGGATGATAGCGCCCAACATGGCGACGCTCCTCGTCTTCCTGGTGACCGACGCCCCCGTGGCGAAGGGCGACCTGGACGCCGCTTTCACCCGCTGCGTGGAAAGAAGCCTCAACGCCATCACCGTGGACGGCGACATGTCCACCAATGACACCGCCATCATCCTCTCCCCGGCGTCGGAGCGACCGCTCTCGGGCGCCGACCTGGCCGAATTCGAGAAGGCGCTCCGGGCGGTCCTGGGCAGCCTCGCGGAACAGCTCGTCATGGACGCCGAGGGCGCCACGAAGCTCGCGCGCATTCGCGTCACCGGCGCCAGGAACGAAGCCGACGCCAGAAAGATCGCGCGCGCGGTCGCGAACTCGCTCCTGGTGAAGACCGCCTTCTTCGGCATGGACCCCAACTGGGGGCGGATCGCCTGCGCCGCGGGCTACTCCGGCGCCGACGTGGAGGAGAAGAGCCTCTCGATCAGTTTCGGGGACCTCTGCCTGCTGAAAAAAGGCGTGCCCCAGAACCCGCCCCGGGACGCGATGAAACAGGCCCTTGCGGGGCGGGAGTTCACCATAGATATAGACGCGGGGCTGGGAAGCGGCACCTTCACTTACCTCACCTGCGACATATCGTACGATTACGTGAAGATCAACGCCGAGTATTCCACGTAGGTGACGCCACGGAAAAGAAGTTGTTGACGGAACACCCCGCCCCATGTACGCTATTTCCCGGCGCCCTTCCCCGGGGATCGGGCGCAAAGGTGTTTCGATGATAAAGAAATCGGCGATATCGCTCATCCTGTTCATGGCCGTCGCGTTCCCGCTCCTCGCACAGGAACGGGATGCCGCACGGCAGAAGATCATCATCTTCCAGTTCCGGGACACGAGCAGGACCACCGATTACGGCTACTACTCCTATATCATACCCGACTCCATCGCCCTGGAACTGCGCCGCAAGGAGACTTTCAACGTGCACACCTATCCCGTGACCCTGGATTACGTAGGCGAACGGGACACCGAGGCGAAACGCAAGGACCACCTGCTCTACCTGTCCGGAAGGAGCCGCGAGTTCGGGGCCGATTACATCATATCCGGCATCTACGAGGTAAAGGACAACAGGATCAACATAAAGAGCCAGATATACGGCGCCAGCCAGCAGAAGATCATGGCGGTGAATGAATCCAGCGAGGAGATGGGAGCGCTCATCTTCCTCATCATCGACAGTCTCACGCAGAAGATAAACACGCAGCTGGGGGGGAGCACGGCCGCCATCGCGCAACAGGGAAAGGTGCCGGAAAAGAAGGTGGAGGAAACACCCCCGGAAACGAAGAAAATCGATGAAGGGCCGCCGGCGAAATCGCCCTTCCTTGCCGCATACAACGTCCTCCACGGCGCGGTCATCGGCGCGGAGCACGGAAAGCTCTACTTCGCCGGTGACTGGGGCGGCATCTACCAGGACACGGAGCACTACTCTTTCCACCTGCGTTACGGACTGGGTGCCCTCGGCAGCCTGAAAAACACGCCGGTGATAAAGGATTCATCCATCACTCTGAACTACCACTACCTCGCGTCGCAGGCGGACAACATGAGCTCGTCCCTCATGGTCCGGGGCGCCACGGCGGGATACGCCTACAGCCTGCCGGTATACGGCAACTTCCGGATCTCGGCGGAGGGCGGTCTGGGGCTGATGTTCTCCACTCTGCGCGTCTACGATCCCCTGGCGAAGGACGACGGTCCCCAGTCCGTCCTTTCCGAGCAGGAATCCATGGATCCCTTCACGCGTCTCATATTCACCGCCGATTACGAACTGGAGCCGCTGGTCATCCGAACCGGATTTTCGATGAACAGGATCTGGTACAGCGACGTCGCCATGGATTTTCTCTCCCTGGTCTTCAGCCTCGGATTCCGGATCTGAAAAAAATTCCGGCGCGTGCGGTTAAAAAAACCTTTACAAAACCTCCCTTTCCTGAACGGATGATGGTTTGTCGCACCGAAAATCGGGGAATCCCCGATTTAATTTTTTTACAGGCGCAGTGATATGAAGACCCGCAAAATCGACACGATTGCCGCCGACGACGGCAAGTACCTCTTCCAGAACTACGGCAGGCTCCCCGCCTGCTTCATCCGCGGGGAAGGCTCATACCTGTTCGACCAGGACAACCGGCGCTACGTGGACTTCTTCGCGGGCATCGCGGTGTCGTCCCTGGGCCACGGCAACAGCGCCCTGACCAGGGCGATCCACGCCCAGGCCGACCGGCTTCTTCATTCCTCGAACTGGTTCTTCAGCCGGGAACAGAACGAGGCGGCGCGGCATATTTCGGAGCTCGCGTTCCCCGGAAAGACTCTCTTCACCAACAGCGGCACCGAGGCGAACGAGGGCGCCATCAAGCTCGCGCGCCTCTTCGGCAAGGCGACGTCGCCGGAGCGCTATCATATCATCGCCTTCACCGGATCGTTCCACGGCAGGACCTTCGGCGCCATGTCCGCGACGGGACAGGAGAAGACGCGGAAGGGATTCGACCCGCTGCTGCCGGGTTTCATCCACCTGCCCTACAACGACATCGACAGCCTCCGGAAGGAGCTCGAGGGCAACGGCAACGTGTGCGCCGTGATGACCGAACTCATCCAGGGAGAGGGCGGGATAAAGCTCTCCGACAAGGAGTTCATCGTCCGGGCGGAAAAGCTCTGCCGCGAGCACGGCGTGCTCCTGATAATCGACGAGGTGCAGACGGGCATCGGCCGCACCGGGAAGTTCTGCGTCTACCAGCACTTCGGCATCAAGCCCGACATACTCACCTTCGCCAAGGGGCTGGGCGGCGGCGTTCCCGTCGGTGCCCTCCACGCGCGCGCGGAGGTCGCGAAGTATTTCGAAAAGGGAACGCACGGCACCACATTCGGGGGAAACCACCTGGCCTGCGCCGCGGCCGTCGCGGTGCTGAAGACCATCGGAAAGAAGGGTTTCATGGACCAGGTCGCCCGGAAGGGCGAGTACATCCGTTCGCAGCTTGTCGCGCTCAAGGAGAAGGCGCCTATAATCAGGGAGGTCCGGGGCATGGG
>JAGODF010000436.1 GCA_017998375.1 Spirochaetota bacterium | reverse complement strand
TGTCTGGATGGAGCGGCTCTGTCTCAAGTTCCAGCTGACCGTTAACGCCGGTCTCATGGTGGGCGATAACGTAGTCGTGGTATTCAGCGCCTCCCCGGACAACGAGTTCCTCACCTTCCCCAAGTCCGGGACCTGGATCCCCACGCACACCACCTGCATAGGGAAAATGCTCATGGCGCACCAGGAACCCGCGCGCATGATGAAGATTCTGGAAAACTACCCGTTCACTCCCCTCACGGAAAATTCCATCACCGACAGGGACGCATTTCTCATGGAAATGGAAAAGGTCCGCAGCGAGGGGCTCAGTTTCGACAACGAGGAGAATTTCATCGGAATGGGAGGGATAGGCGCGCCCATATACAACCACACCGGCAGGGTGATAGCGGCGTTCGCGATCACGGGCGAGCTGGAGAAACTAAACGCGAAACGGAAGGAAATCATAGAGGAAGTGCGCAGATCGTCGATCGAGGTCTCGACGCACATGGGATACATGCAGAAGTAGCGTCGGTTCCATGCGCCCGCGGAACGATTCCATCGGGCACAGCGCGGACTCCACGAAAGTGAGCGACTGCTCGTTTTGTGCTTGATTTTTTTTCGCCTGACACAAGATTGGTGCATGTCCGATATCGAAACAGGAGGGGATGATATCATACATCTTCTCGCGGCCTTATAACTGGAAAGGGTACAGCACAGTGGAAAAAATAGCGTATTTCGACAGCTCCCACGACATGCCGGAGGAAATCATTTCCGCCGCGGGATTCATTCCGTACAAGATACTCGGCAATGTCCACGCGTCGAACGACCCGGCGGACCAGTACCTGCCGAAGTTCTTCTGCCCCGCCGCGCGAAGCTGGCTCACCGAGGCGCTCTCGCGCTCCGGAGAGTGGGCCGGCATCATCTTCGCCCACGGCTGCGACGCCACCAACCGGCACTTCGACGTGTGGAAAATGCATGTGAAGACGCCGTTCCTCTACTGGTTCAACAGCCCCATCAAGGACGACGCCCCGGCGAGACGTTTCTACAAAAAAGAGCTCGAGGCAATGATCGCGGCGATGGATAAACATTTCGGCGTGGAAATCACCCCGGAAAAGATCTCGGGGGCGATACGGACCGCCAACGAGGTGAAAACGCGCCTCCGGAAGCTCTCGGCGCTCCGCGGCGTGAAAGACATTTCCAACAGGGAGTACCTCGAGGCGGTGACGATATGCCTGCAGTCATCGAAGGATGAATGCGTATCGTTCCTGGACCGCGCGATCGCGGACTTCGGGAAACGCGGCGCCTTCCCGGCGGACAAGCGCCGCTTCTATCTCACCGGCTCCGACATTACCTATCCGGAGTTCATGGACCTGCTGGACGAGTGCGGCATCCGTGTGGTGCGCGACGACCTTTCCGTCGGCGAGCGCAGCTTCGCGCGTTCCATCCCGGAGACCGGCAATCCCCTGGACGATATCGCCGACTATTATCTCAGCATCCCCAAGCCGGCGACGAAGATGACGCTGGGCGGGCGCATCGATTTCATCACGAAATCCCTGGAGGAAACGAAGGTGGACGCGGTGCTCTCCCAGAACCTGAAGTTCTGCGAGCCCTACGCCTACGACGCCGTGCCGGTGAACAACGAGCTCCGTGAAAAGGGATACCGGGTGCTCCACCTGGAGCGCGAGTTCACCCCCGTGACCGACCACCAGGTGATGAACAGGATCACCGCCTTTACCGAAATGCTGTGAGGACCGCAATGGCAAAGAAAAAGAACACGAACGAACCGAACGGCGCCCAGGCGCGGATCAACCTGCTTCCCCACGCCGAGGGACTCAGGAACGTCATGATCTGGTACTACCTCCACGGGATGCTCGCGACCAGGCTCCCCTGGAAGATGACCGCCTGGACCGGGGCCGGCTTCCCCATCGAGATGCTCTGGGCCTACGACGTCTTCCCGCTCCACCCGGAGAACATGGCCACCGTCTCCGCGGCGAGGGGAAAAACGTCCCAGCAGTTCATCGAGCATGCGGAGGGGATGGGCTACTCACGCGACCTCTGCTCCTACTGCAAGACCAACTTCGGCGCGGTGGACACCTGCGCGAAGACCTTCAAGGGCGGCATCGCGAAGCCGGACTTCATCGCCATCACCAACACCATCTGCGACACCCACTGGAAGTGGTTCCAGATACAGGCGCGAAAGTTCAAGGTGCCCGCCTTCGTCTTCGACTGCCCCAGCTACGTGAGCGGCACCGACGAGAAGACCATGGAGCGCTACATCGACTATGTGGTGGACCAGTTCTTCGAGTTCAACATGTTCATGAAGAAAAACTTCGGGAAGACCATGGACGAGGAGAAGATGCGCCGGGTGATGGAGAAATCGGACCGTCTGTGCGAGCTCTGGATGGAGATCTACGAGCTCCGCAAGTCCGTCCCGGCGAGCTACAGTTCCGCCGAAACCTCCGCCTCCTTCTTTCCCCTGGTGGTTCTCCCCGGCGTCGACGTGGGCATCAAGTTCTTCGAGAACATCCGCGACGATTTGAAAAAACGCATCGCCCGCGGAGAGGGAACGCTCTCTTCGGGGA
>JAGODF010000435.1 GCA_017998375.1 Spirochaetota bacterium | reverse complement strand
ACGGCAACCGCCGGGCTTACGAGCTGGAGCTTGACCGCGGATACCGGCTTCCGGGGAGCGAGCACCGCAGGAGGCTCCTCGTGTTCCGCAAGACCGATGCGGCGCGACGGCGGACCTACCGGATATGCATTGACCAGAAGGAGAACCGAGAGGTGGTGATATCATCGGAATCGAACGCGACCTTCCGCGAGTTCAGGCGCGCGGTGAAGAGCGACGGCGTAAAGAAGACCGGGAGCGTCCTCGTCTCCGGGAAGAGGATCATCCGGGACATCACGGGCGCCGGTGCCGCGGCGAAGGCCCTCATCATCCACGACGGCTACGTGGAGGATGATGAGGACTTCAACGCGCTGCTATCCTCCCTCGCGGCGGAGAAGAAGCTCTACATCCTGAAAAAGGCGCTCTACAACGAGCTCGATATTTTCAACACCGGCGGCCCGCTGATGATGGCGGAGGCCCCGGAACTGCCGCTGTGGGACGGGGAGCTCGCGCCTGGATGCAACCTGCTGGTCCCCTTCCAGGACCCGGCGAACGCCGGCTCGGTGATACGGACGGCAGCCGCCTTCGGCGTGGGGCGCATCGTGATGCTCCGCGAGGCGGCGAATCCGTATCATCCCCGGTGCGTGCGCGCCTCATCGGGCGCGGTGTTCGGAGCGCCTCTTTCCCGGGGGCCCTCGATTTCGGAGATCGCTGAAAGGTGCTGTGCCGGGGGACCTCCTATCATCGCCCTCGATAAAAAAGGCGCGCCCCTGGACGGGTTCTCCTTCCCGGAGCGTTTCCTCCTTCTTCCCGGCATGGAAGGGCCGGGACTTCCCGGAGGAGTGAGCTTCACCACCCTGGCGATACCGATGGAAGGACGCGTGGAGTCGCTCAACGCGGCGATCGCGGCGTCCATCGCGCTGTACGCCTGGCGCTCCCGGCGCTGACGCATTTCGCCTTGACACGAGGGGATGGTGCGATACGGTGACCGGGAAGGCGCGGTTGCATAAAAGCGCGATTGGCCAGTCGCGCCTGTCTTGAAGAATCCCATCAACACGTACAGGAGCCATCAATGCTCTGGAAGAGCCCCTTTCCCGGCCAGATAATGCACAAGACCGAGTTCGATCATTTCATCAACATCGGCGGCGTCAACTACCACTACCGGGAGATACCGGGCGGGAAGGAGAAGGTGGTGATGCTGCACGGTTTCGCGTCGTCCACCTACACCTGGGAGCAGGTCGACCGCAGGCTCGCGAAGCTGGGGTGCCATGTCTACTCGCTCGACATGCGGGGATTCGGATGGTCGGACAAGCCCGTGGGCGGGGACTACACTCCCGACACCCTGATGGAGGAGGTGCGCGCCTGGATGGAGGCGCTGAATCTGAAGGATGTCACGTTCGTGGGCAACTCGCTCGGCGGCGGGATCGCGTGCATGCTCGCCTTCAGCTACCCGAAGCTCGTGAAACGCCTGGTGCTCATTGACGCCGGCGGGCAGAGGATGAAACTTCCGAGCATCATCAGGCTGTTCAGGCTCCCGTTTGCGCAGGAGGTGGGCAGGGTGTTCTTCGGGCGGTGGATCGTGCGGCTGATCCTCCGCGAGGTGTGCTACCACAAGAACTGGGTGACCGACGAGCAGGTGGAGGAGTATTTCCAGCGCATGAGCACCTTCAACGCCGTGGGTTCCCAGATATCGTTCGCACGGACCATTGACTTCGAACTGTACGAGATCTACATGCAGCGGCTCCGGGAGATACCCCAGAAGACGCTTGTGATATGGGGGAAGAACGACGCGTGGATACCGCTTTCGCACGGCTACAGCCTGCAGGCCAAGCTCCCCGACGCGGAGCTCGCGGTTATCCCGGAATGCGGCCACATCCCGCAGGAGGAGAAGCCCGAGGTGGTGCTCCGGCTTGTCCACGACTTCATCCGGGGCAAGGACCTGCGCCGCGGCGCCTGCGCGGAGCTCGGCGTGGAGTTTCCCGTCACGGCGAATTGAATAATCAAAAAAACCAGTATTAATGCATGAAGGCGCGAATTGCCATTCGCGCCTTCATCGTCGTTGCAGACAACACCCCCGGACAAGGGGGCAGGGGGGTTACACGATAATCAGAAACCTTCCGCAGTGGTTGCAGACCGGGATGTCCTTGGAATGCTTGATCTGCGCCATGTAGACGGGCGGGATTTCCATGTGGCAGCCGGAGCAGCTTGTCTTGTCGATGATGGCGAAGGGATTCTGCAGCTTCTTGCGCATCCGCTCGTAGTAGGTGAGCGACCTGTTGTCCACCAGGCGCCGGAGCTCTGAAATCTTCGCCGACATCGCCTCGGAACTATCGCTGGCGTCGAAAATCTGGTAGAGCCTGTCGAGCCGTATGAGCAGGTCCAAATTCGACGAGGGCACGCCCGTGAGGTCCGCGATCTCGTCGTCCCTCTCGGTGGGCTCTTTCTTGGAGATGCCCGCGAAGTAGGCCTTCGATTCCTTTTTTAAAATGGCGTAGATCTTAGCGGGGGTGCGCGCCTCTTCCAGGGCCTGGCGCTTTTCGGCGGAGGCGAAAATCCGCGCCATCATGCTCACAAGGTAGAGATAC
>JAGODF010000434.1 GCA_017998375.1 Spirochaetota bacterium | reverse complement strand
ATACCCCAGCGAGAACGAGATCACCAGCGAGCCGAGCAGCCCGACGATATCGATGGTCCCGGGTATGGGATGGCGGAAAAACCTCAGCACGACATCGACGACGATGACCGTCATGATCAGCACGACGGACACCGCCGCGACGACGTTGAACTTTTCGGAAACCGAAGTGAGGATTTTCTCGATCCGCTGCATTATCTCCCGCCCGCGGTCACTTCGACAGCTTCGCTATCAGGTCCTGGAGAGTGGAAAGGGCCTTGGTGCCCGGGAGCCCCTTCTTGTTCGTTTCCCTCACGTACGCTTCGAGGATGGGCTTCACCGCCTTCGTCCATCTGGCGCTCTCCGCGTCGGGCAGCACGATAAGGTCGTTGCCCAAGCCCGTAGTGAACTTCTTTCCTTCCGCGTCGACCCTGTCCCAGGTTTCGCCGTGCACGGCTATCCAGCGCGCGCTCACTTCCTCGATGACCGACTTGATGTCGGCGGGAAGGGCGTCCCACTTCTTCTTGTTCATCACGACGAACATGCCGGTGGTATAGCCGACCTTGTCGCACACCGTCGTGTGCTTGATCACCTCGCCCTGCTTCCAGCCCTTCAGCGTCTCGATGGGGGCGAAGGTCCCGTCGACGATCCCCTTCTGGAGGGACTCGTAGGTATCGCCCTGCGGCATGGCGACGGGAACGCCTCCCAGCGCGGTAACCACTTTTGCGCTGAGGCCGGTGGAGCGAATCTTGAGGCCCTTGAGGTCCTCGAGCTTCTTTACCGGCTTCTTCGTGTGGAGCAGTCCCGGGCCGTGGGCGTGGACGTAGAGCACCTTCACGCCGTCAAGTTCCGCGGGCGCCATGGCCTTGAGGAACTCGTTGGCGGCGAGTGTGGCAACCTTTCCGCTGGGATATCCCATGGGCAGGTCCACCGCTTCCATTACCGGGAAGCGCCCGCGCGTGTAGGCGAAACACGACATCCCGAGGTCGGCGATCCCGTTGAGGACGCCGTTGTAGGTCTCGTCGGCCTTCGTCAGGGTGCCGCCGGGATAGACGTTGATCTTGACGCGCCCGTTCGTTTTGGCCTCGACCTCCTTCGCCCAGTTCACCCCGGCGATGCACTGCTCGTGGGTGGCGGGAAAAAAGATGCTGTAGGAGAGGGTGATGACGTCGCCCGGGGTTCTTGAACAGGAGACGACGAAAAAGCCGGCAAGGATGATGAGGATAACCGCGATTTTCTTAATCATGATAACCGCTCCGAGAAAAGAATTTTTCCGACAGAATGCGACTGATGATGAGGATACCGGAAACCGCCGCGTATCGAAAAATTGTCAGGGCCTGAAGCCGCGCGGTCAAGTACTTTTTGCGGGTCGAAATGCGGCCGGCTCACTTCCGCCAGAGTTCGATGAATACTGCTCCGGTGGGAAATCGCATTTTCCCCGGAAACAAAATCGGTGCCGCAAACCGGCTTGACGCGGTTACCGGCAGCGTGAATTAATAATGCGGGAGCGGTTGGCCCTGGATAATGTCGGAATCCGCGTTTCCCGGGCCTCACTCTGCAGAGAGGAAGCAATGCGCTACCAGAAGGCCATCATCTATCACCTGAGCGGCACCGGCAACTCGTTCCGCGTTGCCATGTGGCTCCACGAAACCTGCGCGGACCAGGGAATCGATTCAAAGCTTATCCCCCTCAACATGGCGAAGCCCAGGGATGATATCGACGCCTCGCACGAAACTCTGGTCGCTATGGCGTACCCCACGCACGGCCTCATGCCGCCATGGTCCGCCATCAAGTTCATCGTTAGAATGCCGTTCAGGCGGCGCACGCACTTCATCGCGCTCCCCACGCGGGGATGCTTCCACATCGGGCCTGTCCCCATCCCCGGCGCGGCGGGCCTCGCGAGCTTCCTGCCTTTCATCGTCCTGCCGTTCAAGGGCTACAGCGTCCGCGGCGCCGTGAGCTTCGACATGCCCATCAACATGACCTCCCTCCATCCGAAGATCACGGACGGAGGGATCATGCGTATCATCGGCCGGGCGAAGAGGAAGGCGGACCGAAATTTCGGGAAACTCTTATCGGGGAAGAGGCGCATCATCACCCCGAACAATCTCTGGGAAATTCTGTGGGCCGTCATACCACTGGCTTGTTTCCCGCTCTACCCCGTGGTATACCTGCTCATCGGGCGCTTCTTCATGGGGAAGATGATGTTCGCGAGCTACAAGTGCACCGGCTGCGGGACCTGCGCGGAGTCCTGCTCCTGCGGCGCCATCGTCATGAAGGGAAAAAAACCGCGCCCGTACTGGAGGTACAACTGCGAGGACTGCCTGCGCTGCCTGAACTTCTGCCCGCACGGCGCCGTCGAGGCCGGGCACTCCTGGGCGGCCGTCCTGTCCCTAGTGTCGAGTTTTCCGCTCTCGGCGATGCTTTTCGACGCACTCGCACCGGCGCTGCCCTGGATCAACGGCTACCGGTCCTGGTTCGTCCTGGAAACCGTGAACTTCCTTTATTACTTCCCGGCCATCCTCATCGCCTATTTCATCTTCTTCCACCTGATCCGCTTAAAGCCAATCAACGCCCTGTTCACCTGGTCCACGCT
>JAGODF010000433.1 GCA_017998375.1 Spirochaetota bacterium | reverse complement strand
CTCCCGGAGAACTCCTCGCGGAAGAGTTCCCGGAAAAAATACGCGAAGCTCATCCAGACAAAGGGCATGCTGGAGTACACGATCTTGAACCGGAGTTCGTACATGGGGAGTCCCGGGAATATCCGTTCCAGGTAGCCGCTGGTCGCGAGGAGGCGGAGGAAAACGACGAGACACCCGAAGAAGAAGTAAAGGCTCGCCATGTCTTCGCGCCTTCCCAGCCAGAGCATCATGTGGTAGATGCCCATCATCATTATTATGCCGAGGACCGTGAGCCGGATCAGGTCCGAGTGGAATTCTTTCCGGCGGAGTTCCGAATAGAGGCCGAACTCCGGAATGCTGTAGGGCCCTCCGGATCGGTGATGGAAATTGGAATTTCTCACGGCGATGACCAGTTCATCGCCAATGGGCGGGATATCAATCTGCTCCACCCGGGGGCGAAGCTGGGGTATCGATTCAGCCCCCGTGCGGCCGAACACGCCGCTCGACATCACCTTGTTTCCGTTCACGTACATCTCGTACGCTGATTGTATCAGGCTCGCGGAAATCCCTAGTCGACGGTCGCCCGCCGCGAAACGCTCCCTGTGTATTTTTATTCTGAGCCTGTACCATCCGTAGCCCTTGCCGGTGCCGGATATGCCGTTCCAGTACCCGGGAACGGTCAGCGTCCGCCACCCGGCATCGGGATATCCAGGCCCGGCGAACTCCGGTCGGTCCTGGTTCCAGATGAATTTCCACTCTCCCATGAGGGGGACGCTGCCCGTTACGGCGGGGTCCCACGCGGTCAGGTCCAGCACGCCATTGACCGCACGCGGGTATTCGGGGATCTTGAATGGATTGCCGCATGACGCCAGGGTTAACGAAAGGAAGAGGACCGCGGAAAAAAAAGGGACCATTGTTTTGCCCCGTGCCCTGTCATTGCCGCAGTGAGTCGACGGTAGTGCTTTTTGAAAATGCTCAAACAGTAGTGCCATCACGCATTCCGGTTATCGGGCAGAATAGCGGGTATGCCGGCATTTCATCAAGTGGTATTTTCTCCCGTGCGGCAGCCGTTCAGAGAAGGGGAAGAATAGGCGGAAAGATGGTCACTCCGCCGACATCCGCTCCCACTCGAAATGCGCCCTGTTTTTTCGGAGGCGCGTTTCCCTTGCGCGGAACATCGTGTACTCATCCCAGAGGGCGCCGGTAAAGTATTCCGGCTCGCACTTCCAGGCGCGCTCCCCGGCGCGGGGCGCCGTGTCCGCGACGCCGGCCTTTTCGAAAAGATGGTTCCAGGATGCGACGCGGAACGCCGGCGTTTCGGGAAAAGCGCCTTCGAGCGCGACCTTCTCGTGCTTCACGGTGAAGGTTGAGGGATTGTACTCTTTCGGGCGCTCGTAGTGTATCCAGGCAAGTTTCCCCCGGGGATCACCCCTGACCGCGATCACTTCCACGTCGCCCTTCCCGAACATGATGCGCTGGATGCCCAGGCCTCCGGTGTAGAGCATCCGGCTCAGGAACGGCATGAGGCCGCCTGCGTCGTTGCGCTCGCGCTCCCAGACTGGGTGATAGGCGATATGGACGTTGCCGGCCGCGTCGCGCGCCGCCCGGTAGTAGCATTTCAGGGGAAAGCCGTACGCGTCGTTGGAGATGAGGGTCGGCGCGTAGCGCACCGCAGCGGCATCGTCCCTCAGCGGGGTGAAGCCCGGCGCCTCCGTTGAGAGCATGTTCACGGTGGCCGTGAGGTAGAGATATATCGCCCCGAACATGACAAGCGAAAGGATGAGGGTCGCAATCCTGATGTATTTTTTCATGATCATCGCCTCCCTGTTCTATTCCGCCGCGCCGCCCGCCGGGGCCCCGCATTCCCGGCAGAACTTTCCGTGCACGTGAGTGGGCCTGCCGCACGATGGGCAGGGCTTCACCTGCATGAATCCGCAGAAGGGGCAGGCGGACGCGCCCACCGGGAGTTTCTTCCCGCACTCCTGGCACGCGCCCTGCGCTATCCTCCGCTCGACCGACCTTTCCCTGCTGAAGAGCTTCTTCTGGATGAAGTATATCAGGGCGAGTGCGGCGAAGACGATAAGCAGTATAAGGAGATAGTGCCACAGGGCGATCAGGTTCAGCGAGACGAGGAGGTCCCAGACTTTCTTGAAGAGACGGTGCGGAATAATATCGTAGATCATCTCGAAGATTTTCAGGAGCACCGGTATCAGCAGCACGACGAGGATGTGTGATGATATCAGCGTCTGGATACCGCGGGATTTTTTTATGCTCCTGGAGTTCCACAGGTAGAATACCAACAGCAGCGGTACGAGGAAGAGCATCTGCATCAGGAGCTTCTTCAGCGGGTACCAGAAGTTGAGGTGGCGCAGGTCGGTGCGGAGCTTCTCGCGGTAGTTGTTCGTGGGGCTGTCGATCTCCAGCCAGAACGCCATGACGGCACTGTTGCCGTGTATCTCCTTCTCCAGCGAGGCCATGCGGGCGACCACCGAGTTCAGGCGCGCCGTCTTCTCGTTGAGGGACTGCCTGATATCCGCCACCTGCCTGTCCTTCAGCGCGGACTGCCCGGCGATCTTCTGGATCAGGTGCGTGT
>JAGODF010000108.1 GCA_017998375.1 Spirochaetota bacterium | reverse complement strand
CTCCCTTCGATTGGCCTGGATGAAAGGATTTTCGGCGGGAAGGCTGGAGAAGGGCAATGCAGGTTCCGGGACCTGGTTGAGTCCATGCATGACGTGGTGTTCACGCTCGACAGGGACAGGCGTTTTTCCGGAATTTACGGCAGCTGGGCCTCCGATCCCCAGGGCGGGCCCGGATATCACATCGGGAAGAACGCGCTGGATCTCTGGGGTGATGAAGCGGGAAGGATACATCATGAAATGAGCGGCAGGGCGCTGGGCGGTGAGAACGTGACGTATGAATGGAGCATTCCCGCCGGCGAGTCGGTGATTCACATGCAGACATCGCTTTCCCCGTTGAGGGATGGGTATGGTAAGATTAATGGCATAGTCGGTGTCGGGCGCGATATCACCCGCCTGAAGCAGGTGGAAACACGGCTGGAGAGCTCGCTCAGGGAAAAGGACCTGCTTTTGAAAGAGGTGCACCACCGGGTGAAGAACAACATGCAGGTGATTTCGAGCCTGATAAACCTCCAGGCGCAGCGGACGGAGAGGACGATATACCGGAACATCTTCGAGGAAACCTCCTCCCGCGTGAGGGCCATGGCGCTCGTCCATGAGAAACTGTACCAGTCCCGCGACTTCGCGCGGATAAATTTCAGGGAGTATGTGCGGGACCTCGTCGACGGCCTCGTTACATCACATGGCCTGGGATCGTCGCGAATAGGCCTGGATATCGCGGCGGACGAAGTTGATATCGGCATCGACAAGGCGATACCGTGCGCGCAGATCATCAACGAGCTGGTATCGAACTCACTGAAGTACGCGTTCCCCGGAGAGAGGAGCGGCAGGCTGTCGATATCGTTCAGCAGGAACGGTGATGGCGTGCACACCCTCACCGTTGCCGATGACGGCATCGGCATCCCGCCCGGTTTCGATCCCGCCACATCCAAGACACTGGGGCTGCAGCTGGTGTACGGACTCGTGAAACAGCTTCGGGGAAGCATCGAGCTCGATACTTCGTCCGGCTCCAGGTTCGTCATATCATTCAAATAATGAGCTTTCGCCGCTGTTTCTATCGGTTATCGTGTCATCAGGGCGTGGATGGCCGATAAGCATGGGTGACAGCTGATCATGCGCGCCCAGGTTCTCCGCGGTGCGCGCGTGGTTGGAGTTCGCGTAGCAGTAGAGGCACCCGTGGGGACAGGAGTCGTAGGCTCCAATATCAACGCTTTTCGCGCAGCCACAGGTTTTCCTCTGGTTCGAGTCCTTCTTCCACGCGACATGTTTTCCCGCCAGCTCCCCGGCGAGATCGCCGTCGACGCACCTGCCCGGCAAAATTCCCGTGCCGGCGATATCGTCCTCCGGGGCGCACCACTCCAGCGCGATTCCCCGCTCCGAGGCGATCTCCGCGAGCCTGCGCGCCATTATCAACCTCGTTCCGGTTTCCGGAGTTGCGATTCTGAAGCCGGAAAGGTTACGCCGGCATTTCCTGTAAAGATGGAGAAAGCTGATGACACAGCGATCCGTGGACCCGCGCAGGGCGCGGGCAAGTTTTTCGAATCGCGTGAAGTGGAAATCCGGGCTTATCGTGTTCGTGAGGATGATGGGATCGTACCGCCACCGTACCCGCTGTGGTCCAATCCTGTCTGCAAGCTCCCGGAACGTGTGGATAATCGCTTCTCGGGGAGGAAGGCCTGTTTCCAGGTCCGCGTCGTACGGGTTCAGGGTGAAAAGGAAGTAGAAGGGGATGGCGAAAGATTCGAGTTCGTCAATGCGGGCAAGCAGAGGTGCGGGATTTTTCGTCCAGAAGACGATGCAGTCCGTAGAGGAAGGGGTCAGAGCCACCCTGCTGACGAGGTTTCGGTTGAAGGGGTTGCGGACAAAGGCAAAACCGTCGCGAAGCCGGTTGCACATCCACTCCGGGTAAAACGCGGGGATATCGGTCCTGCGGCTTGCGCTTATTATCATGGATGTTTTGTGACCGGTTCGGCTGGTCGGGTCAATCGGAAAATGCCGGGTTGAAGGGGTCTTATGGATGTGGAATGGGCTATCTGTGGCGATAACTATCGCTTGAAAGGAGCTCTAAATATACAGAATTGGGGTCAGAGCCCCAATATGGGGGTCAGAGCCTCCTGATTTACGAGTCAGCTCCAGGAAAGCAGGCGATAACTATCGCTTCAGCTTTCGACGTTGGAAGGCAATTCCGGCAATGATACCCATGCTCTGACCCCTCCGAAATATCAAAATCCGGATTATCTGCTTTTGAGAATCCTGATTGGACAATTCCAACGATTTTTTCTTTTGTCGAGACATGTTCAAGATGAGAATATACATTAGAATACATACCGTCTGGCCGGTACACATATCATACTGTACGCGAATCTGAATCAAAGATGCATCGTTTTGCACATACAGGCTCCAATACATAAAAAATCATCGTGCGGGGGTTCGTAATGAAGAAGTGTCAGCGCTTTGCCCGTGTCATGGCGTGTGCCGCAGCAATTCTCGTGCTGCCATGGTCGGCCCTTACTGCCGCGACCGTATCATCCACCGAGGGCGCCAAAATCCTTTCCGCCATTGAACGGGCGGGCATCTCCGGAGTGAAGCTGGATCTGAATGTCCGCGTTCCCGTACCCGGCGCGGCGGGGCATCCTCCCGTGGACCTTTGGGCGACGGTGATATCGGCCGCGAGCGGGGAGCAGCGCCCCACCATCCTGGTCGCGACTCCCTACCGCAGGGAAATCATCATGATGCTCTATCTCCCCCTCGTGGCCCGCGGCTATAACCTGATGGCGCTCGATCTCCGCGGCACGGGCTCGGCCGAGGGCGTGTGGACCTCCTTCGATCCCGTGGAACACTACGACGTGAAGTACGTGGTCGACAGCTGGATCCCGTCCCGAAGCTGGTCCGACGGCGACGTGGGGATGATAGGCCCCTCCTACATGGGTATCATCCAGTACCTGGCGGCGGGGCTGATCGACCGCGATGAAAACGGCGAGCCGCTGCACCTGAAGGCGATCTTCCCCATGGTCCCCATGAGCGACGCGTACCGCGACATCGTGATGCACGGCGGTAGCGTCGACCTGGAGTTCATTCCCATGTGGCTTGGCGGCGTCGACATACTCGGCGCCCTGCCTTCGCTCCTGATCCTCGGCGAGAACGAGTTCAATACGAGCCAGGAAGACATCCAGGAGGCGGTGGACGCGTGGAAGGCGCATATCGACAACATACCGGTAACGCTGGGCTGGATCATGGACTACGGCCACAGTTTCGACAGCGTGTTCTACGACCAGAAATCGCCCATGATATATTGGCCGATAAAACCCGCCGGGGGATGGGAGCTTCCCGAGGGCGACAATGTCATCCCGTCGCGTCTCCCGGTCTTCACGGTGGGGGGGTGGTTCGATATCTTCACCAGGGGAACATTGAACAATTACCAGTACGGTCTCTCGCAACACTCGGTATCCGACAAGGCGATGATAGTCGGCGAATGGTATCACCTCGACGGTTCCCTGGGACTCGGCCTCAATTCGCTCATGATGGGCGACCTGCCGGCGCGCTGGTTCGACTGGAAGATAAAGGGCAACGGCGACTGCTTCATGAAGGAATTTCCCGTAATGCTCTACGTCATGGGAGAAAACCGCTGGCGCGTGGAAAAATCCTGGCCTCTTCCCGCGAGCCGCACCGAGAAACGCACGCTCTATCTCTCGAAGTCGCGTCCCGGCGAGATCGACGGCGACTGGTACACCGACAACTGGCTCAATCTCTACGATTCGAAAATCTTCTCGCTCAGGGAAAGCGCCTCGGCGTGCGCCGCGGGCGGATCCACCCCGGTGGTGAACCACGCCGCCGACCTTCTGAACATACACGGGACCTTCTCTCGATCCTCCGTGCGCTGGCTGATGGGGCTCATGGCGCTGCCGGCCCAGGCGGTGAAGGCGCTCTCCGGCAGGGATGTCTCGGCGGGCATGTTCTACGAGGACGAGCGGTACGACGAGCGCAAGGTTGTGACCTTCACCACGGAGGAGCTGGATGAAGACGTGGAGATCGTCGGACCGGTGCTCGTGAGTTTCTGGGCGAAGACGCGGTTCACCCAGCAGCTCACACAGCTTCTCATCACCCAGATGGTCAACGCGATCAAGGACGGTGGCAACATCGATACGAACCTGATCCTGGACCTCATGAACAGGCGCGACGTCCAGTGGACTGTGGAGCTGAACGACGTCTACCCCGACGGCCGGGCGCGGAACATATCCTCCGGGTGGTTGAGCGCCTGGCACCGCCAGTACAATCCGAACGAGCCCGCGGGTCTCACGGAACATGCCCTGGATCCCGATTACGTGCCCTTCGATCCGTTCTACGACGGTCCGGATCGCGAACCGAAAGAAATCATCGAGAACCATCTCTACCAGTATGCCGTGGAGCTCTGGCCCACCTGTAATGTCTTTAAGAAGGGGCACCGCATCCGCATTAGCATATCGGCGTCTGATTTTCCGCATCTTCTTCCGGTACTGAGGCCTTCGTCGAGCACGATAGTGATCGATGCCGCGCACCAGGCGAAGCTCGATTACACCGTCACGAGGCCGGGCGGGCAGGGTGTGACCTGGAAGTGGATTGACAACGCCGATAACTATCTCCTTACCCACGTCGATCCCGCGGATCCGGAAGATGCAGCGGATGGAGGGACGGTGTTGAGCGGAGGGGACGAAGGTGATTCGACCGCCGGCGACGACAGCGACGAAGGCGGTTCATCCTTCGGCTGCGGTTCCCTTGCCATGGCGCACACCGGAGCGGGCGGCGCGTCCGCGGTATCCGGGATGATGGGGGCTCTGGGGCTCATGCTTCTTCCCCTCGGTGTCATCATGGGCGCCCGGCGGTGGAGGCGCGGACGCAGGTAAGCGTTCACGGGAGCGGATCATATCTAGCGTAAAAAAAGGGGGACCCTGAAACGGTCCCCCTTTTGGTGTTCACTGTGCGGATTAACGTTACTGGTTGTAGCTCACCCCGCTGAAACCGTTGGTCACCCAGATCGTCTTGTCCGACGGGCTGACCGACGCGGCGCGGATCGCGTTGCTGGAAAGGCCGTTTTCCGTCTTGTAGGTCACCCAGGAGAGCCCTCCGTCGGCCGATATGTTGAGGCCGTTGCCGGTGCCCACGATCACCCTTTCATCCTTGTCGATGAAGATATTGCTGACAACCGCCCTGCCGCCGATCCCCTGCCAGTTGTCGAGGCTGGCGATATTTGACTTGTTCAGGCCCTTCTCCGTTCCCGCGTAGATATCTCCCTTTTTCGACAGGGCGACAGCGTAGACCGAGTTCCCCATGTTCGGAGAACCGGAACCGATGCTAACCCAGGCTTTGCTCGCGCCGCCGAACATGCCTTTTTTCTCCTGCAGCGCGAAGAGCCCCTTGGAGGTTCCGGCGAAAATCCTTCCATCGTCGGCAACGGCTATCGCGTACGCCGCGTGGCTGATATTGTCGGAGCCAAGTCGTGACCAGCTCACCCCTTTGTTGGTGCTCATCACCACGCCGCCGCCCGTCGCCGCGTACATGGCGTTTTTCGCGATGACGATATCGAACACGTCATTCGAAAGAAGCCCCTGGGATGTGGTGAACTGTGACCAGGACTGCCCGTTGGTAGTGGATTTCCAGATACCGCCCTGGGAACCGCCGCTTGCAGCGATGAGCATCTCGTTTCCCTGCACGAGTATCCGGTTGATGCGCCCTATCCTGTTGCCCAGCGCCTGGGGCACCATTTTCCTCCACGCGCCGCCGTTGTTGCCGCTCAGGTACACGCTTCCCTGGTCGGTGCCGGTGATAACTTCTTTCGCGGAATTGTAAATGGGGCCGAAGTTCTCCCCTCCTCCCGGGTACAGCGCCTTCCACCGGAGTCCCGATTCCAGGTTCACTTCAAAGGATATATATCCCCCGAAGACCCAGCCGTTCTTTCCTTTCGGTAGCGATATCCTGTACCAGTACTCGGAGATGCCGTCGATATCCGACCTGTTTTTCGAGCGTTCGGTGACGTTGATCAGTTCCCCCCGTTTCACTGAGCCGATGACCGTGCCTCCCGATGAGGCCACGTTCCGGACGTTGAGCACGGTCGTGGTAACCTTGGCCTGGCCCGGCTGGAAATCGGATTGAGCGAGAAGCGCCCCCGCGGCGAAGGCGAGCATCACAAATAAAGCCGCTTTTTTCATAATTGTCCTCCTGGAAAAATAAAACTCCCCGCGGGAACGGGGAGTGTAGAGTCGCTCGATAGTTACTGGCCGTATCCGTATTCTGAACCGGCGTGTCCCTTAAGCCGTATCTCGCTCATGCAGGTGTCATCCACCTTCCCTTTGTGTATCTTGGTGATGATAAACTTGAAGCTCTGGCCCGCGATGTTGACCGGAAGGTTCTGGTAGTCGTAGTTTTCGTCTGTGAGCTCCATGTTCTGGATCCCGCCGGCGGAAGACTCGATGCGGAGCCCGGCGACACGGTTGTTCGACTTGTACGTCGCTTCGTCCGACGCGAAGCCGTTGATGATGCCAATTTCATAAAGGGTGACGATGTTCTCGAACTCGACGCTCACCCATTCGCTGATGCCGTCGTCGCCGCTCTTGCCTTCAACCCAGGCCGTCTGGATTTTTCCGTCGAAAAGGTTGCGGGGATCGTATTTCAATTCGTTGCCGCTGCTTGGAACGAGATACGATGAGGACCTGACCTTTGCGATGCCTATGCCCGGTATCGGAACCGTCCGCACCACGTCCGATGCCTTTCCGATCTTGTCCTTCTGTACGAAGCCTTCGTTGCCGGAATAGTTCACCTGAAAAAATCCTTCGGCTTCTTTGAGCTTGAAAACGGCCTGTCCCGCTTTCAGCATTCCGGTCTTCTCGCTTTTCAGGGTGGGACGCGCGAAAATTTCGGCATCTGATATAACCGTCACCATCTCAAGTTTGCCATCTTGCAGATACTTGGCGTCCAGCCAGCCCTGGGTGTCGACACCCTGGAGTTTGACCTTGAAAAACCTTTTGCCGTCGAACTGTTTTTCCTCGACCAGGGTCACGAATTCACCACGCGATACCTTCCCGTTCTGGATGGCGACGGCCTTCTTGTCGCCCGGGTTTTCGATAAGGGTCGCGTTTTCCATGACCGTTTTGAACTTCGCGCAGCATGGCACAAGCAGTATGGCCAGCATTACTGCCAGCGGAACAGACAGTGTTAACAGCCGTTTTGACGGGGATAGCATGACCTGTTTCCTCCAAAATATTTTATACTTTTGTGTCTGTGTGGTGCGTGCGAAATAGAACGATGAGATAGTTTTATACGGTTTTTCACATTAGTCAATAATAAAAATGAAGTCTTGTGACCAATTATTTTGCATTCGATTAGCCAAAAAGTTAAAAATTTTCAGTGATTAATTATGTTCTTTAAAACTGAATTATCGCCTTGGGGTTTCTTAAAAAGCAAAAAAAACCCTCCTGGTTTATCCAGGAAGGTATATAAGCGGGGGTATTATAGTTTGCAGTAAATCTGCAATTATAATATCATAAAGAAATCATGTATGAGTATAGCGAATTGTTGAATCGTATTGGAACCACGATCATTCATTTATTTCTGTAATTATTGCTATTCCGCATGGATACACCCGGTATCCATTTCCCGTTTAAGATAGTGAATCCAGTTGTATCTTTCTCCTCAAAAAAAGATATATCTGTTTATGATCATAATAAATGCAAGCGTTATATATTCAACATTGAATACCGACCGGCTGGTCTGCGGTTTGCTGAAGAAATGCGTTGTTATTTTTTCTTGCCATTGCCATATTTGGGTGATAGGGATTCATTCTTTTTCTAGACCGGAGAGAAAACATGAAGGATACTCGCATGAAGAAACCCATTGCTTTCACCCTGTGTGCCCTGTTGGTTGCCGGCCAGTTCTATGCGCAGAACCCTCCGTGTCCTTCGCAAGCAATAGAAATAATCGACCTGGAATCGTGAGGAAATTCGTATTCAGATTGCGGTAAAATATATACCGATATAGATACGGATTTGCTTGGAGTGGTGCGTTCAGCCAATGATTCGCGCATCAATAAGTATTTATAATACCATTCCGAGGAGGAAATATATGTCGATAGTTGATAGCATAAAATCGCTCTTCGAACGAAAAATTATCATCGGTATCCACGGACTGGATAACAAGCCGCCGCGTGATCTGCTTGAACAGTGGTGGCGCGACTCAATAAAGGAAGGACTCGCGCGGATAGGTCATCCGGTGAGGAAATTCAATTTTGAGCTCGTCTACTGGGCGGATTATTTCTACGAACGTCCGCAGGATCCGTCAGTGACCGACCGCAGGTCGCCTTATTACCTGGATGACCCATATATCGCCTCGGACAGGCCGGTTTCGGATTTCAAGCCGAGCGCAATCAGGAAAAAGGTGCTCGATTTTCTGGAAAAGCAGCTGGACAATCTCTTCTTCGACGAGAAGAGGGGCATGCAGTTCGAGAAGATCACCAATTTCATAATCAGAAGGCTCTTCCGCGACCTGGATGTGTACTACCACAAGAACTGCGTCACCGCACGCTATGCTACAATGAAGGCGAAGGATGCGATTCGGAACGAGCTGGCAAAGGCGCTCCACAAACACCGGCGGAAGAAGATCCTGCTCGTCGCGCATTCCATGGGGACCATCATATCATACGATGTCCTTTCCCACGTGGTCCCCGACGTGAAGATCGACACATTCATCACCATCGGTTCGCCGCTGGGGCTGCCGCTCATCATGAAAAAGATCTTCGAGGAACGCGGCATCGCGTTCAGGAAGGACGCCTCCGCGCCATCGCCGGAAAATATCCGCGGGCGCTGGTTCAACTATTCCGATTTGCGGGACCCCGTCGCCGCCAACTACAATCTCTCCGACGATTTCTCGCCTAATTCCCGCGGCGTGGGGCCGGTGGACTGCCTCATCGAGAACGATTACGTGTTTGAAAAAAAGTCACACCCGCACAAACTTTACGGCTATCTGCGGGTTCCGCCGGTGTCGTGGGCGATATACAATTTTCTGAAAGGGAAATGAGTGGGCGCGGAAATGCAACAGGCGCGGATCTTCACCCGCGCCTGTTGGCTTCCGGCGTAATGACGGTACGTCAATCCAGGTTTTCCACCACCAGCTCGGTAAGCGACTTCACCGAGACGTCCAGGCCGTATCCAGCCTTGATGGTGTCGAGCTGGGAGATGCAGTTCTCGCATGCCGATACGACGATTTTCGCTCCCGTGGCGACAATCTGGTCGCGCTTGGGCTTGCTGCTCTTTATCCGGAACTGCTCGTTATCCAGCGCCTGGAGCCCGCCGCCCCCCCCGCAGCACCAGTTGAATTCGCGATTGGGCGTCATCTCTCGGTAGTCCGTCGCCAGCATATTCAGTATCTCCCGCGGTTCCTCATAGACGCCGCCGTTGCGTCCCAGCTGGCAGGGATCGTGGTAGGTCAGCGCATCGGCGATGGACTTCTCCTTGATTTTTATCTTCCCTTCCCTGATGTAGCGATGGATCACTTCCACGATGGAACTCACCTTAAAGGGGAGGGGGCCAATCAGGAACTTCGGGATGCGGTACGCGGTGCCGCACTCGACGATCACCACCTCCTTCACCCCGAGCGCCTTCGCTTCGTTAACCACGCGGTTGGCGATGAATTGCATCTTCTCCGGGTCGCCCAGGAACGCGCCGAAGTTCACCGCCTCGAAGAACGAGAGCGACCAGTTCGCCTTCGCCCTGTTGAAGATCACGGCGGGGTGGACGATGGAGTGCGCTCCCGCGAGCCCCACGAAGAGGATGTCCGCGCCCTTCTTTTCCATCGGGATGAGGCCATCGGTCTCGGTGACGCCCAGGTGCTTCGCGACTTCCTTTTCAAGATCGCGGATGACCTCGCGGTAGCCGTCCTTGAACTCGTCGATGCTCTTTCCCTTTTCGACCGAGGAGTCCGCCAGCATGACGAGTTCCTCGGGCGCGGTCTCGTTCCCGATGAGCAGCACCTTCGCCATCGACATGAGGTGCTGTGTGTCGATGCCGAAGGGACAGTGCACCATGCAGCGGCGGCATCCCGTGCAGGAGAAGGCCGCGTCGAGGAGCTCATTCATGGAGTTGTCGTCGATCACCTTTGCGTCGCCCCATGAGGGGATGAGCCTCCCGCTCGGACGGAAATATTTCTTATAAATTCTGCGCACTACCTCGGCGCGGCCCACGGGCGAGTATTCCTTTTTCGGGATGCCCTGGTAGACATGGCAGGTGTCGTAGCAGAGCCCGCAGCGCGTGCACAGGTCCAGGTAGTATCTCATGGGCCTGTTCAGCCTGGTCTTCATGAGTGCGGTGAGTTGTTTTCTCTTTTCTATATCCATGGCCTACTTCCTCTTGATGAATTGCGCGGCGAACATGAAGACTGAGTGGATCATCTTGCTGAAGGGAAACATCATCATGAACAGGTTCGCGAAGAAGACGTGCAGCGCCACGATAACGTAGTGGGGCGACGCGAGGATGCCCCTCGAAACATGGGGACTTGTCGTGAACAGGCTCGAGAGGTACTCGCGGTACTCGGAGACCTGGATATCGAAACCGGCAATGCCGTAGCGCGACGCGAGGCTCATGTGGCTCCCGAAGATAAAGGTCAGGAAAAGAAGAAGGAGGATGATAAAGTCCTCGGGCACCGATATTTCCCGCCAGGGCGTCTTGAAGCGCCTGAAGAGAAAGTAGATCGTGGTGACGATGAGCACGATTCCCACCCATCCGGCTCCGAGGAACACCTCGTGCGGGATCACCTGTATCACGGCGAACTCGCGGATGAGTTCCAGGTGGCCGATGATCAGGAGCAGGAAGGCCGCGTGGAAGGCGATGATGCCCACCCAGAAGGGCTTGTCTTTCATGAACGCGGCGGGCATGAAGAACGAGTCCCTGACTGCGCAGAGTTTCGGGATGGAGCCTTTCGGGAAAACTGCGATCGTACCCTTTATTGTAGGTGATATAAAGATGATTGTGAATTTGAATGCGATGCCGATGACGAGCGTTGCGAAGGCGATATACACCATCGGCACCATGATGAAGAAGTAAATGCTGTCCCACATGGCGAAACCCCTGGTATGAGAATGTATGTGCAGGTTGAGCGGGAAGGCGCGGATTCGGATACGCTCCTTCCCGCAGAAGAATGATTCTATCAGCTACTTCAGTTTCTTGATGAAGAACTTCGAGACGTCGCCTTCCTTCACCGTGTTGATAATTTCGTTGCCGCTCGTTTTGGCCCAGGCGGGGAAGTCGGCGTGCGCGCCTGGGTCGGTGGTTTCCGCGACCAGGACCTGGCCCACCTGCATTTTTTTCACCTGCTGGCTCACCTTCACGACGGGGAGTGGGCACTTCAGTCCCTTGAGGTCCATTGTCACGTCAACGTTGATATCTGCCATTGTGTTTCTCCTTGGTATATGTAAATATGGTATCAAAACGCATGAAAGTTTTCAAGCGTTTATTTCTTGAGCGGGTGCGTTATCCGCCGTGTGTGCCATCAGATAAAAAGCTGTATGCGG
>JAGODF010000107.1 GCA_017998375.1 Spirochaetota bacterium | reverse complement strand
TGTTCTGCACCATGCCCGACAGCTCGTCGGACTTGAAAAGCGTGACACAGCAGGGACTACCCTCGCGCTCCATGACCACCAGGGCGAGCTTCCCCCCGGACGCGATGCCTAGAGCCTCACGCACGTCACGGGGAAGAACCATCTGCCCACGTTCGTCCACGCTCACGATGGACTCGACGCTGATCCTCCCCCCGGGGCGAGGATCACAGCAGGCTGCGTTCCCTTTCTTCATGGCGCAATCCTTTGATATTATTGATATTTCTGATTAATCTGATAATACTGATATTCGTTCTTTTAGTCAATTCTTTTTTTAGCACCCCGCGATCCTGCGATCATGAACGTTCCGCCGGGACGTCAGGCAAGAAACCATCCACGGTACTGTCCCGCGAACACATGTTTTTGTACTTGAACTGAACACAAAGGCATTGTAGCATTTCGATCTATCGTTCGTGCGAACGCCGGGATATTCATGTGCGGGAGAGAAAGACAATGAAACGTGTTTCGCAATGTGCGGCGGCGGCGATTGTCATTAGCCTCATCATCTCATCGCTTTCCTGTTCGAAAGACAACGCGGGCGGGCCGCCGCGTGAACTGCTGCGGACCTGGTCGCTGTACCCCGACTGCCCGAACAATTCGATCACGTTCCGTAACGACGGCACGTACGAATGGGTAGACTGCTACACCGACGGCGACGGCAATGAGAAGAAGTCGCGCTGGACCGGCAACTACTCCTACGCGGGCGACAGCGACATCCGGGTCATCCACCAGGGCGGAACGACGGACACCTACCGGCTGGAAACCGAAGGCGGAAAAAAGGTCCTGCGCCACGGCGGATTCGTCTTTCATCCGGCGCGGTGAAACGGCAACAGAGGAGCGGCGAGATGACGGACCGGCAGAACGAGGCGCTCATTTTCTTCGAAAGCTGCGTCGCGAGGAAAGAGAGCGGATTTTCCCGGGACGAAACGGCAATCCTAGACCTGATCAACAGCAAGGTGGCCGGTGGGAATTCCCTCGACGAAATCCTCGACTTCATCTTCGATGAGACCGGGAAAATAATCCCCTGCGACCGCCTCGACATGGCATTCGTCGCCGACGAGAACAGCCGCATGGTGCTCCACTACGTCCGGGCGCGCTACGAACCGCTGCACTTGAAGAAGGGATTCGCGTCCGACATCCACGGCGGTTCCATTCAAAAGGTCTTCCAGTCCGGCTGCCCCAGCATCATCCGCGACATGGAAGTCCACGCCCGGAACAATCCGCAGAGCGACTCGGCGCGATTTCTCCTCCTGGAAAAGATCCGCTCCTCGATGGTCTGCCCCCTGGTGGTCGACGGGCGCCCCGTGGGAATGCTCATGTGCCGCTCCCGGAAGGCGGGCGCCTATGGCGAGCACGAGGTCATGCTCCAGATGGCCTTCGCGGAGCGCCTTGGGCAGGCGGTGGAGAAAGCGTATCGGATAGAACAGCTTTCCGCGGCCATGCAGTCGTACATGGAGATGCTGAGCTTCGTGAGCCACGAGCTCAAGAACCCGATCTCCTCGATCATAATGCTCGGCAAGACGCTCTCCTCGGGCTACTTCGGCGAGATGGGCGATAAGCAGCGCGAGATCGTGGACCGCATGGTGAAGAGGGCCGAGTATCTTCTGAACCTGACCGGTGAATATCTGAACCTGGCTCACTTCGAGACCGGCGAGTTTCACCTGCGGCCGCGGGAGGTCGATTTTTATAAAGATGTTGCCGCCCATTCACTGGAAATCGTCGCCGCGATGATGGAGGAACAGAAGGTGCGCTTCGAACAGGAGATCGATCCCGCCCTGCCTTCGGTGAAGTGCGACCCGGAGCTGATGAAAATTGTCCTGACAAACCTTCTGAGCAACGGCGTCAAGTACAGCAGCAGGGGCGGATCGATGCGGCTGTCGATCACGCCGGCATACGGACATATCCGCGTTTCCGTATGGAACGAGGGGCCCGGTTTCCCGGAAAGCGAAAAGGTGCACCTCTTCAGGCGCTTCTCCAAGCTTCAGACGCCGGAACTGATGGAACGCAAGGGCCACGGCGTGGGACTGTACGTCACCTGGAAAATCATCCAGCTCCACGGCGGGCGGATATGGGCCGATTCAAAGCACGGCGAATGGGCAGAGTTCATCTTCGAGATACCGCCGCTGATGGACCAGTGTTTGCTAAATTGAGCCTTCCCCACGGCAATCAAAAATTCACCGCCTTTCCTCCTTGACAGGACGCCCCGCTCGGGAGATACTCCCATCACTTTACGAACAGGGCGGGTGCATGAACAGGGACGAATTCCGTGCAGCGATCTTCAGCATAGTGGAACAGCTCACCCGTTACCAGCTCTCCGACACCGGGAAAAAGCTGGTGCTCCACTATTTCAACGAGTCAAACCAGCCGACCGCCTACCGGCGCGCCGTGGAGGCCATCGAGCGCTACACTCACGAATCGATGCCGGAAAGCGATTCCTGGCCGCCGCGTCTTCGCGCGCTCATGAAGGACATGGCGGTGGAGGCGGAACAGTGGGACAGCGAGATGTGACGATCACGCAGTAAAACGAATGGTCTCACGCTGAGACGCGGGGATCGCGGAGAACGACTGCCCAATCGGAGATTCAAGGTGGATAAGAAAACTCGATCAATCACCATGCCATGCCTGATGGCGGTATTTCTCACAGCTTGTATCACGTGCGACACGGCGCACCACCCGGAGCTCGCAACCGTAAAAGTTGTTGATCTGGCCCGTTACACGGGCACCTGGCACGAGATAGCGCGCCTTCCCAACTCCTTCGAAAAAGGACTTGTCTGCGTGACGGCGACCTACACCCTCCGCCCCGACGGAAAGATCGGGGTCGTGAACCGGGGTAAAATGGAATCGGACAGAATGAGAGATAAGAGCGCATCCGCGGTGGGATGGGTACCCGACGCGGCACATCCCGGCCGGCTCCTGGTGCGGTTTTTCTGGCCTTTCAACGGTGATTACTGGATTATTAAGCTCGACGAGCGGAACTACGCGTGGGCGCTGGTGGGTGAGCCTTCACGGAAATATCTATGGATACTGGCGCGAGAACGCGCGCTCGACGCGGCGACGTACGCGGAACTCGTTGATGAAGCGCGGCGCGCGGGATTCGACGTCGACAGGCTGTACCCGGTGCCGCAGGATTGCGACTGAACAGTTCACGCGGCGCGCAGCGGAATTTTCACCGTAAAACGCGACCCCTTGCCCGGCGCGGAGTCGACGGTGATTTCGCCGCCGTGCATCTGCGACACGATAATGTAGCACACTGAAAGCCCCAGCCCCATGCCCTCGCTGTGGGCGCGCCTGCTGTAGAACGGCTCGAAGATCCGCTGCCGCGTCTCCTCGTCCATGCCGGGCCCGTTGTCCTCCACCACTATCAGCGCGTCGCTGCCGTCGCCGCGGACCTCCAGGGACAGCCTCGGCGCTTCAGCGTGCCGCAGCGACTGGCCGGCGTTCTTTATAAGGTTGAACAGCACGTGCTCCAGTTCCGCCTCGGCGCATATCACGCCCGGCATGTTCTCCTGGTATTCTTTCACCGTCTCGACGACTGAGAAGTTGCAGCGGTTCATCAGGTCGTAATCATGGCTCGCCATCTCCAGGCAGCGCTCCACAAGGGCACGCAGATCCACCTCCCTCGCGGCTCCCTCCCCGCCCCGGCTGAATTTCAGCATATAGTCGATGATCTCACCTGCGCGCTGGCCCATTGAGTTGATCCCTTCCATCATCTGTACTATGCCGCGGCGGTCCAGGTATCGCCATACGTCGTCCAGCTCCACGCCGCACTCGACCGCGATCTCGCGGTTCTGGTACAGTGACGGCGAAAGCCTCCGGAGCACGTTCTGCGTTCCGAGCACCACACCGCTCAGGGGGTTATTGATCTCGTGCGATATCCCCGCCGCCAGACCCAGCACGCAACGCATCTTCTCCGCGTGCACCATCATCTCCTCGACCCTCACCAGCCTCGTCACGTCCTCTATGCGTATTACGGCTCCGCGCTCGTCACCCGAGAGCGGATAGACCATCATATCGTAGTGACGCATCTTTCCCTGCACCGGAACGGCGATCCTCTCGCGCGAGGAGGCGCTCCCGCTCTCGAAAACGCTCTTCATGATGTCGACCCGGTCGCGCAGCTGTGGAAAAAGCTCGTGCACCGGCCGGCCGCGCGCTTCCGCCAGGAGCGTGCCCGTGGCCGTCTCCGCGCGCACGTTCCACTGGGTGATGCGCAGGTCGCTGTCGACGCCTACTATGATTGATGGCATGGAGTCTATGACGTTCTGGAGGTAACTCCGGAGCATGGCGGCTTCCCGCTCCACGTGCCGGCGCTCCTCGACGACCATTTCATTCTGCAGCACCTTGTGCACCAGCGCGGGAAGGAGCTCCAGGTAGTTGCCGTCCACGTCCTTGATTATGTAGTCCGCGGCGCCCAGCTTGAGGGCCTCCACGGCGACCTCCTCCGATCCCGTGCCCGTGACCATGACCACGGGTGAATGGTTTTCTTCTTTCACTATAGTGCGCAACACGCCTAGCCCGTCAATCTCCGGAACCATGTAGTCAGTCGCGACGAGATCGAACTTACCGGCCGCGTACATCGAGAGCCCCTCCCTCCCGTCCGCCGCGAGGTCGACCGAATACCCGGCCGCGAGCATCTTCTTCTGGAAGAGTCGCGCGAGCCCGGCGTCATCCTCGATATAGAGAATCTTTACAGTGCCGTCCTGCATATCCGTCATTCCCCGTCCGGCACCGACACGATCGACAGGAACAGGCCCAGTTTGTTGATCGCCTCGGTGAAATTTTCGTAGTCCACGGGCTTGGTGATGTAGACGTTGCACCCAAGCTCGTAGCAGCGCGACACCTCGCGCGTGTCGTCGGTGGTGGTGAGGATGATGACCGGTATGCGCCGGGTCTCCTCGTCCTGTTTCATGCGCTTCAGGACCTGGTAACCGTCCAGGACCGGGAGATTGAGGTCCAGGAGTACGAGCATCGGCGAGGGCCGCGGCTTTCCCCCGTATTCCCCGCATGAAAGGAGGTAATCCAGTGCCTTTTGCCCATCATCCACCCATGTGATGTCGTTCGATATGTTCGATCTCCGCAGGTTTTTCTCAATGAGCCGGGCGTGGCCCGGGTCGTCCTCCACGAGCAGGATAGAGACATGCTGCTTACCGTTCATTTCAGGTCACCTCCATCATCGTCGCAGGGACCGAAAAGCAGAAAGTGCTCCCCACTCCCGGGCTCGATTCGCACCAGATGCGCCCTCCGAGCCTTTTTAGCAGCGCCTGCACGTACGCGAGTCCCATCCCCTCCCCGGGTACGTCCTGCCTGCCTACGCGCCGAAACAGCTCGAAGGCGCGGGGAATGTCCTCCGCGGCGATCCCCCTGCCGTTGTCCGAAACACGTATCGTCACCCAGCCTTCCGATTCCTCCCCGGAGACCGTGATCCTCCCGCGACGGCCCGGGTCGAGGTATTTCACTGCGTTATCGATCAGGTTTCCCAGCACCTGCTCCATGCTGATCCGGTCGGACTCCAGCGCAGGAAGCTTAGCCAGTTCCATCTCGATTCCCTTCTCCTTGATCTGGTGTTCAAGGCTCCCTATTATTCCTTCGGCTATCCCGCTCAAGTCCATCGCCTCCACCTTGAGCTCGCGTCGCCCCAGCCGGGAGAGCTTGAGAATGGCGTTGATGAGCCCGTCCATGCGCGTGACGGCCATGTTGATAAACCGTAGAGACTCCGCGATTTCGGCATCAAATTCGGCCAGGGCCTTTTCACGCTCTGGATTTCCCCCGGTCCCCGGGGGATCAGCGGCGAGAGTCCGCAGCTTTTCCAGCGCACCGCCGAGCTCGGAAGCAAATCCACGTATGTTGATGAGCGGCGCCCTCAGGTCGTGCGACACGATGTACGCGAACTTTTTCAGTTCCTTGTTAGCCTCGTTGAGCTCGCGCGTCCTCTCCTTCACTCGCTCCTCCAGCCGGGCGTGCGCGTTTCTGAGCAGCTTCACCGCAGTGTCCCGCTCGTGCTTGGATGAATGCAGGGCGGTCGCCATCAGGTTGAAAGATCGCGTGAGATAGCCGATCTCATCCTCGACGAGCACGCGCAGCCGCACCGTGAGATCACCCTTTCCCACGGCTTTCATGCCGCTCACGAGACTTGACAGCGGACGCACCAGCGAGTCTATGAAAAAGAGCGGGTACCCGGCCCCCATGACGACGATGATCATCAGCACCATGAAGACTAGTTTCACCACGTGAACGTGGATGAACTCGCGGTACTCCCGGTATGAAAATCCCGCCTCGTAGAAACCACCCGTATCTTTCAGCGTAAAGGGATAGGTAACGTAATGTGCACGCGTTACTTCTCCTTCCCGGTACTGACGGTGTCCCGGGCCGCCGCCATCTCGCACGTCACTAGCAGGTATTTCCATCATCCCCCTTTTCAGGCCGGGCAGGTCTGGCCCGACGTCCGCGGCGCTGTAAAGCATTCGCTGCTCCGCGCCGCCCCGCGGATAAGCGGAAATGTACCGTAGATCGGAGGCACGGAGAGGGTCGGAAAGCGCGAGGAGAGACTCCGCCCGGTGCACCTGGTCGTAGGCCTGCTCCCTGTCGCGGATCATCACGTACGCAAGCAACTGCATCAGCACAAGGAGGAAAACCAGGCTCACCCCGATTATCCTTCCCATGACGCTCATCGCGTCGGTCGAGATATTGCTGTATATAATGAGCACGAAGAAAATTCCCGCGATTGTCATGAGCGACCAGATCGTCTGGAAGGTGCCACGCTCCATGGCCCCGCTGCGACTGAGCATGTTGGCGATCGCGGGAACGAGGGTCATCAGGAGCATTGCCGCGAGGATTGAAACTATGAACAATCGGTATCGCCCCGGTGTGACGATGAACCTCCACGTTCCCGCGGCGATTACTATCCCGATGTAGATCACGATCACCAGCGCGATGATGTGGCTCAGGCGATCCAGGTTAAAGTCCCAAAAATGGCAGTTGGCAATGAACACCGTACGCGCACCGAGTGAAGCAATGATGAACACCCCGAGGATCGACATGGCGACCAGCCACTGCGCGGCAAGCAATGCCCGCGCCGTTTTCGCTGCGCGCTTTCCGGGGAAATAGAAGAAAAACTGGGCAAGGTATATAGCTGTTGGCAGCACCGAGCCGACCGTGATCCAGCGGTGGTACGCGGCCAGCGGATGGTACCATGTTGCCGCGAGAACATATCCCATGTTCTGTAACGAGTTGAAAAGGCACATCAGCCCGAGGCAGAGTGTAGCGCGCGATTTGTTCTTCACCGCGAGCATAAACATTCCCGCCGAGAGAGAAAACACAGCAGCGTTGATGGAACCGAACGTATAAAAACTAAAGTAGATGTTATCGAACAGATCCGTCATGTTCCGGAACCGTTCCTTCAATGATTAACAGACACAACAACAATAATGCTATTTTTTATCGCAGTCAAGAATATTAATAATTGATCTATAAATTAGCGATTATTATCATCAGAAACTAACGATTTTTGTGATGCCTGTGCCAACTACTCAATTTCTGCTGATACGTTTTTCATCCCGGCCGGTTGTTGCAGGATGCTTTCACCGACTGTCCATGAAAAAACATGAGCCACAGCCACATCGGCTGCCGTGGGGTGCACCTGGCGTGATTCAAGATTGCCGTCGGCATTTTCGCGGGTAGCCCCGGTATCATGGCGAAAGCGGCCCATTCTGAACTCGACGCGGTCGCAGCCCCGTGCCGTTCATCGCGGTGAAGATCGGAAATAAGCCGGTGGATACCGGGCAGACGCGGGGAGACGGCCGGGGCGAGAACCAATCCGCCCTCTTTGAAACGCGACTACTGCGGCGAGTGATGCGGGAGTTCAGCGCCCTGTCCCGAGACAACCGCGAGCCCGGGATACAGCGCCCGCGTTCTCACAATCGTTGCGTTCGGATTCGCCGAATTATGAAAACCTTTAAGAAAATTGGGGAACAAGGCAAGTGCAAGCGGCTGGATGTTATACGAATTCACGGTCAGCCCTGCTTGACCATGACCGACTCTATTATGTTCGCCACGTCCTCGCACTGGTCGAGCACCGTTTCGGCGTCCTGGTAGATGTCCTTCCATTTTATGACCTTGATGGGGTCCTTCGTCTGCTTGAAGAGCTTCGCCATCAGGAAATCACGCAGGTGGTCGCCCGCGTTTTCCAGCCTGTTTATCTCGATGCAGAAATTCGTAAGGGAATCCTTTTCCTTGGTGTTGCGCATACACTTGATCGCATCGGCGACATTGAGGACCGATTCCTCGATCAACTTCGCGAACTGCAATAGATCCGAATTCGCCTTCAGCTTGTAGAGGTTCATCCTCTTGGTGATCACGTAAATCAGGTCCACGACGTCGTCCATTTCCTGGGCGATGGCGTGGATGTCCTCGCGATCGAATGGGGTGATAAAGGTCCGGTTGAGCTTGTCGATGATCTCGTGCGTGAGATCGTCGCACTCGTGCTCAATGACCGCCATCTCCCTCAGCCCGCTCTCGGTAAAATCATTCTCATTCACGAGCCTGCTCAGCAGTTTCGCCGATTGTATCATTTTCTCGGCCTGCTTGTCGAAGAGATCGAAAAACTTTATTTCCTTGGGAATCAAGCTGAAAGCCATGGCGGCACCTCACATTGAAAAAAAATATGATAGCAGCTGCGAAAAAAACCGCGATACATGAAAATGGGTGGTTCACACCGCATCCGGTCACGCCATTACACGCAGCCGGCTGACAAAGTGAAGTACAGAAACAAGGGGATCCTGTCAAGGAATATTATTCGCACTCCAGGCAATCAACACCGGCGCGCGGAACGCTCCTGCTGGAACGGCCTACTCGCTCTTCGCATCCTTCTTCGATGACTTCATCCGCATTTTAACGACCTCGATGGCGATGGGGAGCACCGAGATGATGATGATCGCGAGAATGACGAGGGAAAAATACTCCTTCACGATCGGTATATTGCCGAAAAAATAGCCGGCCCCGACGAAGAGCAGAGGCCAGAAGATCCCGCCGAACACGTTGTACGCGATAAAATGGCCGTAATTCATTTTTCCGATTCCCGCGACGAAGGGGGCGAAGGTTCGGATGATGGGTATGAACCTTGCGAGAAAAATGGTCTTGCCGCCGTGCCGCTCGTAAAATTCGTGGGTGCGCTCCAGGTATTCCTTTTTCAGGAAGCGCGAATTCTCCCGATGAAACACCTTCGGGCCGGTGAAATAACCGATCCAGTAGTTCACCGTGTCCCCCGTGATGGCCGCCGCCGAGATGAGAACAATGAGCAACCAGGGCTCGAAGGCGCCGATGGCGGCGAAGGCCCCCGCCGCGAAAAGGAGCGAGTCTCCGGGGAGGAATGGCATCACCACGAGCCCGGTTTCGATGAATATTATCACGAACATGATGCCATAGGACCATGCGCCGTAATTCTGGATGATATCCCCGAGATACCGGTCCACGTGCAGGGCGATATCCACCGCCTTCAGCAAAATTTCCATGGGGCAGCGCTCCACTACAATATTCTATTCAGAAGACAAGTCCAGCATCCTGCTGCGTATAGACGAACACCACGCCACGGGGGGAGGAGTATTGTCAAGAAAAAGTCCGTTTGCCCGGCGCGGAGAGGAATGCCGCCGCCTTCATCATCCGCGGGCGGATCAGTCGTATTGAAAGCGAACTGATGCGATTCCTCTACGACTGCGGCCTGATGCGTAGGTGAAATCTCACACTCGTAGACCGGGCACATCGGTTTTTCCACCAACTCGCGGAAGCAGTCGACGCACCCGCATACCACCGGCACAACGAAGAGCGTGATGAGCCCCTCGAGCATCACGATACCGATCATGCTCATCATGGTGAACTTCTCCCCGACGATGATCGTCTCGAAGACGTCGCGTATATTGATGCGGATCCACCCCCGGGGCGGCCCTCAACGACCGTTCCGCCATGTCGCAACGTGGCTTACGCTGCCCGCCGACGCCTGGACGCCCTGTCCTTTTTCCCAGCGTCCTTCCATTCCCGCTTCGCGTGTCGCAAGGTCGAAATGCGCCATCGCGATTCCCATGTCGATTCTCTGCAGGTCGGCCTTCACCATGAAGCTCTTCTCGTCAAAATCGCGTGTCCTTGCCAGGTGGAAACGATAGGCCTCCGCACCCTTCTCACGGACGATCCTCCAGGGCTGGTAGTTCACCGCAGAGGGTGCCAGCCGCACCATGTCGAGAGGATTCGTATACACACCCGCGGCCTTGCGCGAAAGCGGTATCCCAATCTCCCCCTCGGAAAAGAGCGCATCCCAGGAAAGCCGGTTGTCGGCATCGACTTTCCAGCGCGCGAGCCTCTCGAACATGCGCATCGCATCGGCCGGGTAGCCGATCGACACGACCGCGGGGATGGTTTCGTCATCCGCGCAGCCGACACGTTCAGCGAAGGAGCTCCGCGTGAAGGTGCCGCCGAGCCAGCAGGTCCCCAGCCCCCGCGATGCTGCGGCGAGTATCAGCCACTCCATGAGGAAACCGAAGTCCTCGAGGTTCATGGGTGAATCCTTCATGGCCCCGACGATGAAGCCCGCTGGCTTTTTGATGAAGCCGTAGGTTCCCAGCCCCCTGAGCGCCCGCGCATCATCGTCGGCCGCGGCGACGAGCGCGAAACGGATAGAGGACCCGAAGGGCGCGGGACCGATATCCTTCATCCAAAGTCTGAGCGCCTCGCGCGCGGCGGCATCGAGGTATCGACCGTCATAGGTGCGGCAGGAGTATCTTTTTTTTACCGCATCCGCCACACTGCCTTCAATGAAACGCGGATTCATATCGCCCTCCCCTCGGCGCATTCCATCGCGCATACCTGTATCAGCACCATGGATTCGACAACCTCTTTGATCGGATATCCGACCGGGTTCTTCAGGACCTCAATTGCCCGTTTCAAAGTCTCGCTGTTCATTTCTGCCTCCATAATCGATTCATAACACTTAAAATATTATAAAGTTTGATAAGTTTCGAAATATTTAATTTAATAAATGGGCGATAGTTATCGCCCCCGGAAATTACACCGCAAGCGCCCTGATAATCTCATCTACCAGATCCTTGTTGACCCTGGCCTGGAGGAACTTCCCGTTCCGCTCCGTGACGATGAGGTTCGCGTTCGCGAGCTCCTTGACATGATGGGATATGGTCGGCGCTCCAATATTGAGCGAGCCCATGACTTCCGACACAAGACACTGGCCGCATTCGGTATCGTACGAACAGCCCTGTTTCCGCGCGATCTCCAGGAAGAGATCGAGGCGGTGGGGGTGCGAGAGAGCCTTCAATGCTTTTGCGAGCGCTTTGGTGTCCATGGTTGATATCGACTAATAATTCGATAATTGTCAAATTAAATATATATCACAATTTATATATCGTCAACTACCGAGAGACTTTTTTTATAGAAATTTGATATTTTTTCAATTCCATGTTGACAAATAAATAATTTAGTATTTTATTAAATACTAATAAATCGGTCTTAAAGGAACCGCCATGGATAC
>JAGODF010000432.1 GCA_017998375.1 Spirochaetota bacterium | reverse complement strand
ACCTCCTGGTGAGGATATCGGGCTACAACGCCTACTTCACGACCCTCAACCGGGAGATGCAGATAGAGCTCATAGAGCGGGCTGAGTACGGAGTATAGTGAAGGCAGCCACAGAGGCACAGAGGTCACAGAGGAAAAGCAACGGCAGGGATAAGGCAGAGACGCGGACGGCGTGAAATATATGTTCCCCTCCCCCGTCAAGGGGGAGGGGGATTAACCCAGATATCATCGGAACGATCATGCATAACAATGCAACAGCAAGAACTCCATTGATTCTCGAAATCCGGGGAAACTCCCTGGACGACGGGCCCGGGATCCGTTCCGTCGTTTTCTTCAAGGGCTGCCCGCTCTCCTGTGCATGGTGCCACAATCCCGAGAGCAAGCGCGCCGGTGCGGAGCTGTCCTTCGATCCGAAGGAGTGCGTCGCCTGCGACACCTGCGTGAAGCTTTGCCCGGAGAAAGCCCTGTCGCGGAAAACCAAGGGCTTCATCGACAGGAAGAAATGCACCCTCTGCTTCGCCTGCGCCGACGCCTGTCCCTCCGGCGCCCTTTCCCGCGTGGGGAAGGAAATGACTGTCGATGAGGTAGCTGAAGCGGTCCTGCGCGACAAACCGTTCTTCGACACTTCCGGCGGCGGGGTGACGCTCTCGGGCGGGGAGCCGACGCTCTTTATGGATTTTTCTTCCGAGCTCCTCGGCATGCTGAAGAAGAAAAAGGTGCACACCCTCCTGGAGACCTGCGGGTTCTTCGACTGGGATGCCTTCGCGGAGAAGATGGCGCCGCACCTCGACGCGGTCTACTTCGACATCAAGATCATGGATGCGGCGAATCACAAAAAGCATTGCGGCGTGCCGAATGACAGGATACTCGCGAACTTCGAGAAGCTCCTGAAGCTCGCGGCCAAAAAGAAGATGGCGCTCCTGCCGCGCACGCCCCTGGTGCCGGGGATCACCGATACGGAGGAGAACCTGTCGGCGATCGCGGCGTACCTGGAGGGGCTGGGTGTGCGTAAGTCCGCCCTGCTGCCCTACAATCCCATGTGGCACGAGAAGAGCGGGAAGATAGGCGCAGAGGACGTCCTGTCCAGAAAGACGGAAGCTTCAAAGTGGATGGAGCGAGGGAAAATTGAGTCATGTCGGGCGATATTCACAAGCCGTGGAATTGAAGTGTAGACTGGTGGCGATAGTTATCGCCTGCTTATCAATAACCAACGAGCATCGCTCTGGATAACTATCAGGGTGTGATAGTTATCGCCCGCCTGAATGTGCACTTTTAGGTCAAAAAATTACTCATTTCTTGTGATGTCAATTTTTGAATAGATTTCATCGACCTTTTTCCGCTATTTAAAACCGACTGGTTGGTGGTGTCCCATAAAAAAAGAAATCTGCTAATGAGGATTCAGGGTTTATTCCGGGGGCTCTGACCCCCCTAAAACACAAATTCAGGCTCTGACCCCTTCTTGACCTTTACCGGCCAACCGGGGGCTCTGACCCCCTGGTGGAGGTCCTCAATGCTGCAGAAGTTCCTCATCCCCCTGGCGATAACTATCGCCATATTCATCTCCCCCGCATGCTATCAAGGCACGGATAATTCCGAAGGAACCGATCCCGCATCCGGTCCCGCCACCGTGGATGCGCAGGGCTCTGACCCCGGTACCACGGCCCCCGCGCTTGTCCGACGCGAAGGCCCCAACGGCGTCATCCTGGTTCCCGGCTGGGCGGGGAGTGCCCATATCATGTTCAACCTTGACTACTTCTGGCAGCTCGACGGTGCCCTTGAAGGCGCCGGCTTCGAGACGGACGTGGTGCCCACCTCGTGCTTCGAGATCCATTCACTCCGTGCCAAAGAGGTTGCCGCTTTCATTTACCTGAAGGTCAGGAGTGTGATGAAGGACATGGTGGCCCAGGGACTCGCCCGGAACATCGGGGAGATAGATCCGGCATCGATCCGGTTCAATTTCATCTGCCATTCACAGGGCGGGATAATATCGCGCTACATGATAAAGGCGCTTTTAATTCCGGATCCGAGGAAGGGCCTACCCGGAATCGACGTTGACGCGCTCGACCCGTCGGACCTTGAGGACCTGAAGGACCTCCAGCCGTATATTCGCGACTGCGTGCAGGTGGACGGCCCGGACGGGGAGAGCCCGGCGCCGGACGTACCGCTGATCAACGCCTCCGAGTTCGTGGGCTCAATCGCCATGCTCTCCACGCCCAACAACGGCACCTACATCGCCGAGTGGATCACCGCCACGGCGCCGGAGCTGATCCGCGCCATCGCCCCGGGCATCGCGAACTTCCTATGGGCCGGCGTGGTGAACGGCCAGCGGGACAGCGATTTTACCGCGGCCACGAGCCGCATGACGCGCGGCTACATGGAATCCACCTTCAACCCGGCGCTCGCGGAGAAGGGACGGAAGGTCCCGCGCGTGAAGATATTCACGTGGGCGGCCGAGTTCAAGGAGGAGAGCGTGCTCTGGTGGACGCTGCCGAGGTTCATTCCCAGCTTCAACTTCATGGTGACCGGGACGCTCTGGCATGTCATCCACCCGGTCGACGGATCTAATGATGGAATCGTTCCCTCGGAG
>JAGODF010000431.1 GCA_017998375.1 Spirochaetota bacterium | reverse complement strand
CCTGGAGCTCACGCGGGCCATCGCCGACGCGATGACCGGCACCGGCACCGCGTCGGCGATGGCCCGCGTGAGCTCCCGGTCGTAGCCCGCCTTCGTCCCGTCCCGGTCCATGCTGGTGAGGAGGATCTCCCCGGCGCCCAGGTCGCAGGCCCGGCGCGCCCACTGGACGGCGTCTATCTCCGTGGGAGTGCGCCCGCCGTGGAGGTAGACGCTCCAGCTTCCGCGGTCGTTGCGTTTCGCGTCGATGGCCACGAGGATGCACTGGGAGCCGAACCGGAGGGCCGACTGGCGGATGATGTCCGGCTCCTCCACCGCCGCGGTGTTCATGGAAACCTTGTCGGCGCCGTTTTCGAGGATGAGCCGCACATCCTCCATGCCGCGGATGCCGCCCCCCACCGTGAAGGGAATGTTCACCGTCTCGGCCACGCCTTTCACCATTTCGAGGATGATAGTGCGGCGGTCCGACGAGGCGGTGATATCGAGGAAGACGAGCTCGTCCGCGCCCTCGTCGTCGTAGAACTTTCCCTGTTCCACGGGATCGCCGGCGTCGCGGAAGTTCACGAAGTTCACTCCCTTGACCACCCGTCCCCCGGTGACATCAAGGCACGGTATTATTCTCTTGGCAAGCATGGTCCTCCGCCGGCTGGATAGAAATCGTACCGGAAATATACCATTGTTCCCGCGTGTAAAGGAATTTTTCTCCCGACCGCGCGCGTCACCTGAAGATGGAGAAGGCGATGCGGCTCAGGGAAGTGAGCAGGCTCAGGGCCGAGCGGTCCTTCACCTCGTGGGTGCCCTCGTCAATCTTGCGGATGTAGTCGTGCATCTTCCCGAGCTCGCCGTGGTCGAGCCAGAAGGCGCCGCAGGACGGGCAGTAGTCCAGGATGATGCGCGAGTAGTCCAGGAAGTTCACTTTTTTCATCGTGACGCCGGGGCAGTTGAGGCACTGGATCGCCCTGTGGCTGTCCTTGTGGGGCGCGTCGTCGATGGAACAGCTTTCCACGTCGCCGCCGCTCTCCTTCAGGAGGCTGTTCAGCTGGCTGCGGTGGAGCCACATACCCCTGCACGACTTGCACGCCGCGACGTTTTCGCCTTCATGTTGTTCGATGACCATGGCCTTGTGACAGAGCGGGCATTTCATGGCGTTCCTCCGGTTCGTTCGTGTGTGCGCGGTGCCTCTATCAATATAGGGCAGGTTTGCTCCTGGCGCCACAATTTTTTCACGCGCGGCGGGGGAAATCGCTGTGAAGAAATATATTGACAGATTCCCTTCCATTGAGGAATCTACGGGGCGTCAGGAAACGGCATGGACCATAAGAAAAAGAAGGAAGCAGATAATCCCTTCGCGGCCTTCGGGGCGCGGCACGTTCCCCTCATCGACAGGGTGATACAGGGACATTTCGACGCGAAGCGCCGGTGTTCGCGGGGCCTGGCGCGGACCCTCTTCGCGGACCTCAGGGAATACTGCCTGCGCGACGGGAAACGGGTGCGGCCGCTCCTGCTCCTCCTGGCATGCCGGGGCTATCTCAAGGGGCCCTGGCGCGCCGGCGAGATGGCGAAGATGGCGGCCTCACTGGAGCTGATGCACTCCTTCCTGCTGGTCCAGGACGATATCATCGACCGCTCGGACCTGCGCCGCGGAAAGAAAACGCTCCACGTTATCGCCGGTGAACGATTCGCGTCCAGTACGCGCAATCCCCGCGTGGGAAGCGACGTGGCGCTGGTGATGGCGGACATGCTGATGACCGGCGCGCTGGAGCTCGTCGCCGCGGCGAGGATTGACCCCGCCATGAAGGACCGCTTCCTACGGCTCTTCGCGGAAACCTACGAGCGCACCGCCCGCGGGCAGATCCTCGATATCATCCACTCCCTGCCGAAAAAGTTCGACGATCCCTCCGTCCCCTGGGAGATAGGCGTCACCAAGACTGCCTACTATACCATGGTCTTCCCGCTCCAGATGGGCTACCTGCTGGCCGGGGGCCGCAGTAAGAATGAAGAAAAGCGCATCCACGATTTCGCGCTCCCGCTGGGGCTCGCCTTCCAGATCCGCGACGACATCCTGGGCGTCTTCGGGAGGGACGACACCACCGGAAAGCCCTCCAGTTCCGATCTCCAGGAGGGGAAGTACACCTTCCTGGTGTCCGATACCGTGCGGAAGCTCCCCGCGCAGAAACGGCGGCGTTTCATCGCTCTCCTCACCGCGCCTAAAAAAAGCGCCGCCGCATTCAGGGAGATGCGCCTGCTCATGCTCTCGGCCGGCGCGCCGTCACGCTCCTACGAAATGCTCGTATCGCTCGCCGCCGAATCCCGGAAGCGGATACCGCGCCTGGGCATGAACGCCGCCGGCCGCCGCGCCCTGGAGGGCCTGGTGCACATGGTGGGGGAACTGTGATCCCGAAGCGCGCGCCGAATCCGGGGAAGTTTCTGTTCGCGGCGGTGCAGGTATCGTTCATACTGGTGTTCGCGGCGTCGCCGGCCCGGTCCGCCGGCTCGCTATACCCGGTGGAATATCCCACCGGGGCAATCGGAAATCCGCGGCCGCAATTCATCTGGCAGGACCTCTACAGCGAGCGGGACAGGGGGGTGAACGT
>JAGODF010000106.1 GCA_017998375.1 Spirochaetota bacterium | reverse complement strand
CGCATTCGGTATCGTACGAACAGCCCTGTTTCCGCGCGATCTCCAGGAAGAGATCGAGGCGGTGGGGGTGCGAGAGAGCCTTCAATGCTTTTGCGAGCGCTTTGGTGTCCATGGTTGATATCGACTGATAATTCGATAATTGTCAAATTAAATATATATCACAATTTATATATCGTCAACTACCGAGAGACTTTTTTTATAGAAATTTGATATTTTTTCAATTCCATGTTGACAAATAGATAATTTAGTATTTTATTAAATACTAATAAATCGGTCTTAAAGGAACCGCCATGGATACTGCTCAAAAGAAGATTACGTACATCGTCACCCATGCTGACGACGATCCCGAACTCGCCACGATTCCCTTCATCCTTGCCAACACCGCCATCACCATGGACATCACACCGGTGATAATCCTCCAAGGCAAGGGCGTGATGCTCGCCAAAAAGGATTACGCGGAACACATCCACTTCGAGGGGGGCACCCCCCTCAAGGATATGCTTGACGCCTATATCGAGTCGGGCAACAAGCTCTATCTCTGCTCCCCCTGCCTGGAGAAGCGCAAACTCCGGAAGGAGCACATGATAGAGGGCACGGAGATCATCGGGGCGGCGAAAGTGACGGAAGAAGTACTCTCCAGCGTGAACGTTCTCAACTACTGAAGCCGAACGCAGTTTCAGGGAAGCGCGGCGGTCTGCGATGGTGAATGCGCGCCGCACGACTCGTCGACGTCCTTCCGATAGAAGTCGAACTCCTCCAGGAGCGCGAGCTTCGGGACGATGTTCACTTCAAGATTGAGCTGGAAGAACCCGGGGAAGATGTCCCTGTTCGCCATGATGTAGTCGAAGAACGCGGCGTAGCGCCCGTCGATGGAGACCCGCACCGAGACGCGCCGCTCCACGCCGGCCATCATGTACTCGGGCATGAGCCACGGGCAGAACTCCAGCCTGGCCGGTTTCTCCAGCTCGCGGTAGATGACAGTCTGCGGGAGATAGGTGAGCAGCGAGGGGAGGATGCGCACGCCCATCCCGCGCAGCGTGACCATCTGGAAGAGCGATTCGCGGAAGTCGTCCATGCTCTCGAAGGGGAAGCCCCAGATGTAGAACGCGTCGACCCCGCGGATCTGTTTCTTCGCCAGCGACACGGTCCTGAGCGCCGTGTCCGAATCGAATCCCTTGCGTATGCGCGCGAGCACTTTGTCGGACGCAGACTCCACGCCGAAACGGATTTCCACGCAGCCGGAATCCGCGAGGGCCCGGAGCGACTCTTCGTCCACCAGGTCCACACGCGCGAACGCCTTGTAGGTGATGTCGATGCCGGACTTCCCGAGGAGCGAGGCGAACTCCCTCGCGCGCGCCGGCGAGGAGATGAAATACTCGTCCTGAAAGAGAAACTGCCGCACGCCGTGCTTCCGGTGCAGGCGCGCCATCTCGTCGACGATGCTCCGCGCCGAGCGGGAATACGCGGTGCGCCCCCAGACCGGCGCTATGGAGCAGAATGTGCAGGGATACGGGCAGCCGCGGCTCCCCAGGATGTTGTGCCCCTCGTAGCGCGTGAAGTCGAGGCCGCCGTAGGCGGGCGCCGGGAGCGTGTCAAGCTCTGTGACGCGGGGCGCCGGCTGGTTCTGTACGATGGTTCCGTTCTTCCGGTGGAAGACGCCCGGCACGCCGTCGAGCGGCGCGCCGTCCAGAAGCGCGCGCACGAGAAGCGGCACGCTGCGCTCGCCCTCGCCGCGATGGACCGCGTCGATTTCCGGCGTGCGCTCAAGCACCTGGCGCTCTATCTCCATCGCCCCCACCCCGCCGAGGATGAACTTCCGGTCGGGGAAGCGCTCCTTCAGCACCGGCATCGCGTAGAGCACGAAAGGAAGGAGGTTCGACATGCAGCTCAATCCCACCACGGGCGCCGCGCCCTCCAGGAAATCGGCAAGCGCCTCCGGCTCGAAGAGATCGTCGCGCTCCGCGAGCTGGTAGTCGCGGAAATCGACGCGGATGCCGGCGCGTTCAAGCGCGGTCACCAGGTAGAGCGGGCCCAGCGGCAGGTGGCACTGGCGGTGCACCCTGCCGTCCAGGTACTTGATGTAGAGCATGTTAAGATTGAGGAGGGTGATGTCCATCTAGAATCCGCTCTCGGCCCAGCGCCGGAGGCCCGGCTTTCGAATCTGGAAGACGACCGCGCAGTTCTGCTCCGCGTCCCATTTCCAGGCTACCGCCGTCCCCTTCCCGATGATATCCTTCATTTCCTTTTTGTATTCTGCCATCCCCGGCTGCACGTAGTCGTCGGCCACGAGGCCGCCCGCCTCGATCCTGGCACCGATGAATTTTTCCAGTATCATGTACTTCGCAAGGAGCACTGCTTCTTTGTAGGACTGATCCTTCCTTTTCTCGATGTCGGTCTCATTTTTCTTCGGCGCGCCGGTGGCCCAGATCCGGAACGTGTCGGGGTCGCACCACTGCGAGGTTCCGTTATCGATATCGGAGTCCTTCAGTTCAACGCAGCCCTGCAGCCTGCGGTCGGGTACGATTCCCTTCACCGCCGGCGAGTCCCGGCACGAAGAACCCACAAGCACCGTCATGATGAGGATGATGATGGCCGCCGCCTCTTTCCACGAGGGCAAGCTCTCCCGCGTGACGCCCTTCATCGAGAACTCGGCAATGTGCACCTCGAGCTTCGCATTCGGCACCGAGGAGAGGAGCATCATTTCCGATTCCGAGAAGGCGATGCCGCACTCATCCAGCGCGCGCGCCCTGTCGGCCAGGAGCATCGCGCGGAAATCGTCGTCGTACTTGGCCATGAGGAGCAGCGCCTCGACATTGACGCGCGCCGGGGCTGAACTTCCCTTCCCCGAAGGCTCCGGCCCCACTATGGTGAGCTTATCGTCCATATCATCCTCCTCCGCGGCGGACCCCGCTATTTCCCGGTGATCGCGGCGATGAGCGCGCGCGTATCGAAATAGACCTCGTTCCTGGTGATGAGGCCGCCCTTCACCTCGACGATATCAAGCCCGTATTCGACGATTTCCGCTCCCCGCACCGGGATCACAGCCTTCCACTTCAGCGTGAATCCTTTTTCAGTGGGAAAGACCTCCTCGCGGGTCCACTTCCACTCCGGGTTATTACCCAGGAGTTTGGTGAAGTATGGAAGGAGCGCATCACGCCCCTTCAGGCCGTTTTTAACAGTGGGATCGGAATAGAAGGCGTCCTGCGCATAGAACGTAATCAGGTGAGACGGCGTGTTGCCCGTCCACGCGGGCAACCACCTGTCACACAGCGCTACGGCGGCGGCATGGTCCATGTTGATCTCCTTCGCTGGTTTTCCCGCATGATATGAATATCAACCTTATAATAATCCGGGAATGTGTGGAAATCAACTTCTTTTATCACGCGCGGGGCGATATCCCGGCGAAGAGATGTCACTTTTTTTCCACGACGCGCCTCAACTCGTCGAGGAGGTCTCGGAACTGGCGGCGGTTCTCCTCGCTGAGCTCACCCAGGCGCTCGTGGGCCTCGAACATGAGCTCCACGTTCTGCCGGAGACCGAAAGAGCGGGAATCGGCCTGGATGGCGAAGACCGGGATGTCCGGTGCGGGCGAAGTGATGTCGATGCGGAGCCGCTGCAGCGCCGAGAGCTTCCTGAGAACGGCGCGGCTCCGTTCCGTGGGACGGAGGACCGTGACGCCCCCGCACCCGGCAGAACGGCACTTGTGCTCCAGGGAAATGATGAACCCGATGAACGTGGAGTCCATGTAGTCGCAGGCGCCCAGATCGATGATGATATTCGGCGGCGAGTCTTTCTTCTCGAGGTACGGGACGAGGTGCTGGTTCAGGGCAAAGCAGTTACCCGCCCGCATCTCGCCCACGGCCCTGATGAGGATCGTATCGCCCTTTATCCCGACGCTCAGCACGCTTTCCATTGGGTCTGCCTGCACTGCCTATAGATACCTATAGTATCGAAATGAAGCTGATCGTTCAATAATTATTCTCGCAATAAAAGAAATTATATTCGACGGGCTGTACGATAAGGCATCAAGCGGAGTGATTTCCGGCGGATTGAGGCAGAAAGGATACGCCACCCTGGTCATGGTGAGCGCAGTCGAACCATGAAGATCCGCCATAATGCAACCTTCGTCTCCGCTCAGGATGACACTTTCGGCTCTAACTAATATGACACCTTCGACCTGGCTCACGATAAACATTATGATTCACTGTCCAGCCCATGCAGAATGCCCCAACCTATCACCCCAGGCTGAACACCGACGCCTCGTACGGGCGCATCGTGCCATCCAGCAGTTCCCCTTTCCTCCGGTGCGTGGAGAGGAGCGCCGCGGCCGGCTTTCCGAGCGCTGGAATGAAAGGCCTGGCGGAAGAACTGAAGTTCAGCGCGACAAGCAGGCGCTCATCGCGCTCCTCGCGGAGGTATGCGAGCACGTCGCGGCCCGACTCCAGGAAGAAGACGCTCCCGCGCAGGAGCGCCGCGCTCTTTCTCCTGAGGGCGATAAGCTCCCTGTACCAGGAGAGGAGCGAGCCCGGGTCTGCTCGCTGCGCCTCCACATTCACGTCGCGACAGGTATCGCCCATGGGGAGCCATGGACGTCCCGCCGTGAAACCTGCGCCCCCAGCCGCGGTCCACTGCATCGGCGTACGCTCTCCGTCCCGCCCGCCGTTGAACGGCCAGTACTTTTTCCCCACCGGGTCCTGTATCTCGCTGCGGCGGATGCGGCCGTTCGACATGCCGATCTCCTCGCCGTAATAGACGAAGGGAGTGCCGCGCATCGTGAGAAGCAGCAGGGCGACGATCCTCGCGCGCTTCTCCGCGTCGCCTCGCTTCGCGTAGCGCGACATGCTGCGGACCTGGTCGTGGTTGGAGAAGACAGTGCAGGGCCAGCCCTTACCGGGGATGCGGTCGTGGTACGCCTTCAGCCGCTCGCGGAAGAGGCCCGCGTCCCAGTCGCGGTTCATGAAGGAGAAATCGAACGAGAGATGGAGGCCGTCGGTGCCGTCGCCCAGGTACGACGCGGCGAGCGCCGGGTCCGGACTCTCGGCGACGATCTCGCCCACCATCATGCGGTCGCGGTACCCGTCAAGGAGCGCGCGCCATTCGCAGAGCAGGGATTTGAGCTCCGGGCGATCCCTGTCATACATATGCCTCTGGAGATCGTAGGGGCGCGGGTACCTGCCCACGGCGAACGGGTTGGACCGGAACCGGTCGTCCTTGACGAAGAAGTTCACCACGTCGAGGCGGAAGCCGTCCACGCCCCGGTCCAGCCAGAAGCGTATCTCCGCGAACGCGGCTTTCTTCATGGCCGGGTTGCGCCAGTTGAGGTCCGGCTGCTCTTTAAGGAATGAATGCAGGTAGTACTGGCCGGTGGCGTCGTCCCACTCCCAGGCGCGGCCGCCGAAATACGCCATCCAGTTGTTCGGCTCCTTCCCCTTCACGGCATCGCGCCATATGTACCAGTCGCGCTTGGGGCTCTGCTTCGAGGAGCGCGATTCGATGAACCACGGGTGGAGATGTGAGGTGTGGTTCATCACCAGGTCCATGACGATCCGGATGCGTCGGCGGTGCGCCTCCTTCACCAGCCGGTCGAAGTCCTTCAGCGTGCCGAAGACCGGGTCGATGGCGCGGTAGTCGCTCACATCATAGCCGAAGTCGAACATGGGCGACGTATTGATGGGCGAGAGCCAGATGCCGTCGACGCCCAGGTCCGCCAGGTAATCGAGCTTTTCGATGACGCCGGGGATGTCGCCCAAGCCGTCGCCGCTGGAGTCGCGGAAGCTCCGGGGATAGACCTGGTAGATCACGCCCTCCTTCCACCAGGGGCCGGGTCTCGCCGCGCGGGCTCTCTTCTTCTTCATGGATCAGTCCTCGTAGTATCCGTACTCGCGAGCGTTGACGTTGTTGCGCTTCTCCCAGCGCAGCGTCGACGATGGCGTGGGCCCGTAATCGTGGCCGGGCCAGACCACGGTGTCCGCGGAAAGCGCCATCAGCTTCCGGATGGACGCGCCCAGCGTGGGACGGTGCCCGCCGGGCAGGTCGGTGCGTCCGCTGTCGCCCACGAAGAGCGTGTCGCCGGTGAAGAGGTTCCCTTCAGCCAGGAAGCAAATCCCGCCGGGCGTATGCCCCGGCGTGTGGATGATGGAGAGGGAGATATCGCCCAGCCGGAAGATTTGATCGCGCTCGATGAGGATATCGACTTCACCTGAATATTCGCGCGCATCCAGGGTGTGCATCAGCACCCTCGCGCCGGTCACCTTCCGTATCGCGGCGTTCCCCTCCGTGTGGTCGGCGTGGTTGTGCGTATTGAAGATGTACTTCACCGTCAGCCCGGCGTCGCGCGCCGCGCCAAGGATCGCGCCCGCATCGCCTGCCGGGTCGATCACCGCTCCCACGCGCGCGACCGGACAGCCGATCACATAGCTGAAGTTTTCCATGAAGGAGGATTTTATCTGTCGTATGATCATCACGATTCCGTTTTCTCCGCAGACTCGCGGCTCCGCGTGAGGCAATGCTGTTGCACTGCCATTGCTTCTCGCTCCGACTTTGCATGCCGGCGCCATGCGGGAGCTCGCTACTTTTTGGATGCAGCCCAAAAAGTAGCGCAAAAAGGCTGCCGCTCAGACGGCGCGGGGCCTTGGTGTGTGCTGATGATGAAACCTGCGCACGCGCGGTGCGGATGGGCCTCCTGCCCGTCCTCCCGCGCAGCCCACGCGCTCGCCCTCGTGGCTCGCTGGCATGCATTCCAGAAGGACTTCTGTGTCCTCATCGGCCCTCCCTCGACGTCCGTGCCTCTGTGGTTGCCTTTGCCGTCACTCCCCGCTGCGCGTCTCGATCTCGCCGTTGAGCTTCGCGACCTTGCCCACCAGCGACTTCGCCACGCCGGTGATTTCGAGGATGCGGTGCGTGTTGCCCTGCGAGAGCTCGTTGATCGCGGAGATGGTCTTCGAGATCTCGTCCATGGCGTTGCGCTGCTCGCTCATGGCGTTCATGATCTGCTCGGACTTCGACTTCACGAGCTGGGAGTTCTCGTTCACGATGCGGTTGGCGGCGGTCTGCTCGCTCATCTGGGCCGATATCGCGCTGATCTTCTCGACGATCTTCTCTATCCCGTCGATGATCGCGTCTATCTTGCCCACCGCGTCGCCGATGTTCCGCACCCCGTGGGTGATATCGCTCTCGTTGGTGCGGATCAGGTCGTCGATGTTCTTGATGCTCGTCGCGGTCTGGTCGGCGAGCTTGGAGATTTCGTCCGCCACCACCGCGAAGCCTCGGCCCGCGTCGCCCGCGCGCGCCGCCTCGATGGCCGCGTTGAGCGAGAGCAGGTTGATGCGGTCGGAGATGTCGTTGATGATCTGCACGATCCCCGTGATTTCGCGCGAGCTTTCGCCGATGTTCTTCATGCTCTCGTCCATCACCCGCAGAGACTGCTCGCCCGACTTCGCGTCGTCCGATATCTGCCGCATCACCCCGAGCGCGTCCTGGACGATGGCGTTCATCGATCCTATGGAAGCGGAGAGCGCGCCCATGGTGGAGGAGAGCGACTCGATGCTGCGATACTGCTCGTCGGCGCTGGACTTGACCGAATCGACGCCGGCCGTGATCTCCTCGATGGCCGCCGAGACCTCCTCCGTGGCCGCCGACTCCTCCTGGCTGTTCTCCGTGAAATCGGAGATCGTCGACGAGAGCGACTCCATGTCGGCGACCAGCTCGCCCGAGCCGGCGCGGAGCACGTCCCGGATGAACACGTTCTGCTCCATATTCTTCGCGGCCTCCCGCCGCGCCTCCTCGTGGGCGAGCTCCACCTCGCGGCCCATGTCGAAGAACTTGCGGAAGACCCCGCCCATGGAGAAGAGTATGTAGAGCGTGATGCCCAGCGTGAAGCGCGAGTGCCTGCTCTCCGGAAAGAAGTCGTAGAAGGTGTAGGCGTAGACGCTGATCACGTCTATCACCGCACCGTAGATAGCGATGAGGATGCCGATGAAGGACGGCAGGAGGTAGCGGTAGCGCCTGTGCCAGACCATCTCGGCGATGAAGCAGGTCACGAGGTAGATTATAAGGAGCGCCAGGAGCCCGTCGCGCGCCACGTAGAGCGGCCCCTCCATCCCCCGCCCGTGGTCGGCCGCGTCGGCGAGCCAGTTGGCCCGGTGGGCCGTCTGCGACACGTAGAGGTCCGGCGCGATGAAGGCGACCGCGGCGAATACGCAGGCGATGCCGAACCCGGTCCAGGCGATAATGTTGTTCGCCTTCCGCCAGCGCTCGTTGAGCTGGAGCATCTTCGACATGAGGAAGGGCATCCCGAAGAGAAAGAACGCCGCGAAGATCTGCTCCAGGCGGTGGAACTGCATCCCCATCCTCCAGTCGCGGAAAAAGCCGCCGCTCGCCAGTATCATGAGCTCGCTGAAAATGAAACCGTTACCGATGAAGGCGAGCGCAAGCATGGCGAGGTGGAGCGGGTCCCGGGAGCGGATGTACATGTACGCGAAGAGGATGACCCCCATGAGGAGCACGCCGGCCGATATGGCCGGGATGGTGAACTGGGCGAACTGCACCTGGAGCTTGAACTGAATTGCCGCGGGATCGATCGCCGCCTGCGCGTCCAACACCAGGCGATGTACGAGATTGGAGAGCGGGGAGAATGCCATATCGGGGGACCTCTCAATGCGTTTCAAATGGGGCCGGCAATGATCGATACTACATCCGCCAGCGATCCCCTGTCAACCAGAATGCGCGATGTTTATCACACCGCTGAAAATATATGCCGTTATGAATTGACAGAAACACGGATAGATTATACCTTACTGATCGCGCCCACTATGTCCGGGGCAGAAAGGAAGCGGCGCACTGGCGTCGTCCTTCGACTCCGCTCAGGATGACGCACCCGGGTCATGGTGAGCGGAGTCGAACCATGACCCGACAGTCGGGCATACACGTATTCAAACCGGACACAACGGGGATGACAATCATGGAAGCCATCTACACCCGCAGGAGCATCAGGAAATTCACCCAGCAGCCGGTATCGGACGAGCTGGTGAGCGCCTTCATCAAGGCCGGCATGAACGCACCCTCGGCGGGAAACCAGCAGCCCTGGCAGTTTGTGGTCATCCGCGACCGCGCCACGCTCAACGAGCTCATGACCGTGCACCCGTATTCCTCCATGCTCGCCCAGGCCACGGTGGCGATACTGGTCTGCGGCGACCTGTCGCTCGAAACGCGGCAGGGCTACTGGGTGCAGGACTGCGCCGCCTGCACGGAGAACATCCTCCTGGAGATCGCCGACGCCGGGCTGGGCGCCGTGTGGCTGGGGGTCCATCCCCGGGAGGAGCGCGTGACGGGCATCCGCCGGGTGCTCGGCATCCCGGAAAGCGTGGTGCCGTTCTCGCTCATCCCGGTGGGTCATGCCGCCGAGGAGAAGGCGCCCAACGACAAGTTCCTACCGGAGAGGATACACAGGGACCGGTGGGGAGGCAGGTAAAACCCCGGAGACCACATGCAAATGCGAAGGGAACAGGTATCCCTGTTCCCTTCGCATCCGTCCGCAACAAATTCCCCGGGATGTCGGTTACCGCGTCCTCTCCAGCGTGTTGAGAACCTGAAGGGACGTGTAGCCAGGGTAGTTCGTGAAATCCTTCACTCTCTCACCGTCCTTGAGCATGTAGAGCTCCTGGATCCCAATGAAATATTTATCAACTACGGCGACATAGTGGATGACATGCCGTGTCATCGTTTTCCCCGAGGGGTCCGTTCCCTTCGCCTCGAGGAGCCCCATCCAGTACCTGATCCCCTTTATCACCCTGGTGTCCGAGGGGAGCCAGTCCACCTTCCTTCCGAAGATGCTCTCACCGAAGGTCTTGAGCATCGCCGTCGAGTAGAACATCGCCGACTCCCGGCTAAGCTTGCCCTTGTAGAGCATCCGGTCCCACGCCTTCTCGACGTGGAACATCACGTACTCGGCCTTCTTAGGGTTGGACTTCGTGTTGCCGATGACGCAGAAGGAGAACTGACTCGGTCCGCCGGGAGCGTTTTTGTAATAGTTCTCGAACAGGCTCACGTGCGAGCCCGAGAGCGGGTTTGCCTTGTACTCGAAATCCTTCGGGAATGTGAGCTTTATCCCCAGGGTGTCGTTGATGTAGACGTTGCCTTCCATGCGTCCCAGTTCCCGCTTTATCGATTCGTTGTCCCCGCCCTGCTGCCCGGGAAGAGCTCCCCCGAGGGCGAACATGATCACTGCCGCGATACATATCTTTTTCATGATTCCTCCAGTATCATAACCCGTAACCTACCTGGGTATGATGAAATAGACAAGGCGGTTGTCGTTGAACGCGCTGATCCTGTAGATGACCGGCGACCTGTCCAGGGCGATATTCTGCCGCGTCAATGGAACCTTCGTTTTCAGGATGACACTCTGTTCGTAGGTGATCGTTTCAATGACGTCCTTGCCGACGGTCATCTTGTTGCTGTACCGGGTGGTCCTGCCGATGCTCCAGTCGGACAGGGTGTCACCGTTCGCGTCGAACATGGAAACGGCAAAGGCACCCTTCCCGGGATTCTTCTCGTAGATGAACTGGGCCCACCACCACTGACCCGCCGCGAACGACTGCTCGTTCAGCTTGTGGAGGTTCTTCGCCTTCTGCTCCTCCGACAGTCCCTTGTCGCCGGAGATCGCCTTGCGCTGAATGTCCATCGCCTTTGCGAACGCCTGCGCGTCCATCATCCCGCCGCGCAGGTCGAGCTTGCCGAGCTTCGGCCTCACCGCGTCGTCGTCAATCAAACGATTCCCCAGCGTCACCTGCGGCGCGACGCCCACGCTCGCGCATGCCGCCGCGAAGAAAAATACCGCCGCTGCAATGAACACACCCGCTCGCCTCATTGGGACCTCCTCTCGATATGCTTTCTGAAAATCAATGATTCGGATATACTACCTCGTTATTATCGTTTCAACACATTTTTCCGGATGAGGGATGCGCAATCAGATGGCACCGTCCCCGCCGCCGATGCGTATCACCCCGTCGCGCCGCCAAGCGCCCCGTTGCGGACAAGGAACTCCGCAATAATCCGGTTCACCTCCCCGTGCCTCTCCCGCATCACCAAGTGGCCCGTGCCCTTTATCACGTGATATTCATCCGGGCCAAAGGAGGAGCGGAACTCGGCGCCTCCTTTTTCAGGGAGGACCCTGTTCTGCTTTCCCCAGATGACGCAGCAGGGAGGAAAACCGGCGGGCCTTGCGGCGCCATCGAGGACGCCGAAGCTCCGGAAGTTCGCGAGGAGGCTGTAGAGCGAGGGCAGCTGGTCGCGGCTGCCATAGAGAAGGTCCAGGTGCTTTTTGAATTCCGGGTCCGGATCGCCGGTCTTCCCGTAGAGCATGCGGTATCCCATCAACCTCGCCCCGCGCGACGCGGCACCGGTTTCCGCCAGCCTGGCGATCGCCCGCCGCGCCCGGGGGCTCCCGAGGGTGATAGTATAGAGTATCCCGAAGATACCGCGCCGGAGCGTGTTCTCCGTGGCGAGGTTGATAAGCACCAGCGCGCGCACCTTCCCCGGGTTTTGCATCGCGTACTTGAGCGCCATGGCGCTGCCGATGCAGTTGCCCACCAGCACGGGGCGTCGTGCCCCGAGGTGGGCGATGAAGGCGCGGAGATAGTCCGCGTAGAAATCCAGCGTGTA
>JAGODF010000430.1 GCA_017998375.1 Spirochaetota bacterium | reverse complement strand
GGTGAAGACCGCGGTGCTCTTCTTGTAATCGCCGCCGGCATGGAGCATGAGACCGGCTTCCATCATGTACAGGAGCTGGTCCCGCCCCGTGGTGTTCACCTGGGGCAGCATGGACCGCGCCGCGCCGAGATAATCTCCCTTGTAGAAGGTTGTCTCGGCCTTCCGAATCGCCTCGTTGTAGTTCGAGGTACACATGACCAGGAACGCAAGGGTCATCACCGCGAACGCCACATAAAGTTTATGTTTCATCGCACCACTCCTGGTCTGGGTTCATCGCGTCAGAACGACACCCTCGTCGCGCTGGAGGACTTCAGGAACTCCTGCTGGTCCTGCCACACGGTCAGCCTGGTCGCGAGCTCGACAAGCTTCAGGGTCACAACCAGGTACTGGACCTGCCTGCTCCCCACGCGGCGCACGTTGTCGCGGATATCGCCCGTGAGCCAGAGGTTCGGCGATTTCAGCTGGCCGGCGGGAACCGCCGTGTCGGCATCGTACATCCCGCTCATCCCCTTCTCGATCTCCTCGAGGGAGTCCTTGGTCATGGTGTCGTCGATGAACTTGATCCTCTTCTTGATGAGGTTGGTGGCTATTTCGTTGGACACCATGGCGGTGTCGATATGCTCGGAGGTGAGGTTCCTGAACTTCTTCACCTGCAGGAACGACGGCCTCTTGTACTCGTCTTTGAGAAAGCTGTGGAGCGAAGCGACCATCTTGCCGACGGTGGTCTTCACCTCGCGGGGACCCCACTCGCGCGAACCCTGGTCCTTGGTGGCGTCAAGGTACTGTGTGCCTCCGCCGCAGTTGAGAACCATGAAGGCGAAGATAAAGATACACGCGGATACTCTTTTCATATCATGCTCCTTGTTTATTAGTGTTCGAGAATATGAAAAACAAAAAAAGCCCGTCGAAAAAAATCTATATTTGATGAGCAATTTATCAGCAATCACCGCTTTTCCGGCGGCCCCGCATTCGAAGTACAATATACAGCAACAAAGCCCCGGCGGCAATATCAGAAGAAAATATTTAAGCCGAATCGGGCGAGAATGTCAATAAAGATAATTTAATTTTTGAAAATTCGATGGAACGGGAAATATATCATACGCTTGACATCTTCCAATAATAAATGCATATTCTATCCAGCATTAAATCCAACCGGGAGAAACATTAAAATGAAAAAAATGATCTCAATCGCCATGGCAATCCTGGCGGTGTTCGCCCTGACAACGGCGTCGCACGCCCTGCAGGTAGGCGTGGGCGCGTCGGCATGGTACGCCGACTGGAAGTTCGAATCTGTCGGTGACGAAGGGCACGATGTAAACTTCGATCCGGCCTTCATCTATGGCCCGATTCTCACCCTGGGATTTTCCCCGCAGTGGAGCCTATCAGGGGTGTTCCTGTATGGCAAGTACGACCAGTCAAGCGACGGCGGCGGCCCCGGCGAGATATCCAGGTTCGATTCGGACCTCACGCTCAACTACTCGATCAGCACCTACATCAAGGTCTTCGCGGGATTCAAGTACATGGGATACAGCTTTGATGACGGAGATCATGCGGGATACGGACCCGGATTCGGCATCAGCCTGATAGCGCCATTAACCGAGACCTTTTTCCTGATCGGAAACCTGTCGGGGCTGTACATCTGGGGACATCACAAGGACACCAATAACGATTACGATTATACCGAGCCTGGTTTGAACGCGGGTGTCGCTCTGGCCTATCACTTCACGGGCGCCTCGACGGTCGTCTCCCTCGGAGGGCGATATCAGTTTTTCAAAACACAGCCGGACAGCTCATCCAATGATGAAGGAAACAAGCACACCTTCTACGGCGTCACTCTCTCCGCGATCTACTCGTTCTCCATATGAAAAAAAAGAAGGGCGGCCGTCATGGCCGCCCTTCCCTTCTGCACGCATCCCCGAGGGGATTCGAACCCCTGTTGCTGGGATGAAAACCCAGTGTCCTAGACCCCTAGACGACGGGGACAACTGAGACGCCGGAGAATCGAACTCCGGACCCACTGCTTAAAAGGCAGTTGCTCTACCGACTGAGCTAGCGTCTCAACCGGATGAGGTTTAACCTTATAAAAAAGGCCCCCCACGGTGTCAACAAAAAATGATAAAATTTACAGGGCGAAAGTGTTTTTTCGGTCCGGCCCGTTGGATACCAAAGACACCTTCACGCCGCCGCGCTCTTCCAGGTACCTGATGTAGCTGCGCGCGTTCTTCGGCAGCGCGTCGAAGCTGGTGCAGCCGGCAATATCCTCCTTCCAGCCGGGAAGCTCCTCGTACACCGGCTCGACCCGATGCAGCATCGCGGAAGGAAAGTAATCGACCTTCTTCCCGTCCAGCCTGTATTCCGTCGCCACCCTGATCGTGTCAAGTCCCGAGAGCACATCGAGCTTGGTGAGGACGATGCTCGTCAGCCCGTTGATCCGTTTCGCCTGGCGCAGGAGCTCCAGGTCGAACCATCCGCAGCGCCGCGGCCTCCCCGTGGTGGCTCCGTACTCGCCGCCGCGCGTGCGGAGCAGCTCGCCCAGCTCGCCCTTCTCCTCCGTTGGAAAGGGGCCCTCGCCCACGCGTGTGATATATGCCTTGGTGATGC
>JAGODF010000429.1 GCA_017998375.1 Spirochaetota bacterium | reverse complement strand
GGTTCTCCGCGATGCGCATCTTCGCCGCGGCGTACTCCTTCATGCCGGGGTAGCGGTCCAGGTGGTCCGGGGTGATGTTGAGCACCGCCGCCGCGTCCGCGCGGAAGTCGCGGACGGTCTCCAGCTGGAAGGACGAGAGCTCTATCACCGACACCGACGTGTCGTCCGTATGCTCCATCAGCGATACCAGCGGCACGCCGATATTGCCGCCGACCAGCGCCGGGAGCCCCAGGCCGGAGAGGATATGGCCCGTGAGCGTCGTCGTGGTGGATTTGCCGTCGGTCCCCGTGATGCCCACGGCCTGCCCCTTCATGAAGCGGAACGCGAGCTCTATCTCCGAGATCACGGGCACGCCGCGGCGGTACGCTTCCCTGATGAGCGGGATCGTCTGCGGCACGCCGGGGCTGAGGACCAGGAGGTCGAAGCCCGCGTCGAGCAGGGACGGATCCTGGGCGCCGGCGACGACCTTCACCCGTGAGTCCATCTTCGCGACTACCGGCGCGAGCTCCGCGGCGCTCTTCATGTCGTTCCCGGTCACCCCGAAGCCGCGGCGGGCGAGGAAATTGCACGCCGCCAGGCCGGAGCGGTGCCCCAGTCCCACCACGAGAACCCTGTGTCCCTGTATCCCGTTCACCGCGTCTCCCTTACAGTATCTTAAGCGAACTGAGTCCCAGTATCGCCAGTATGATTCCGAGTATCCACATGCGCACCACCACCTTCTGCTCCGGCCAGCCCGAAAGCTCGAAGTGGTGATGCAGGGGTGCCATCTTGAAGACGCGCTTCCCCGTCAGCTTGAACGACGCCACCTGGATGATGACCGACAGCGCCTCGATGACGAAGACGCCGCCCACCATGAAGAGGAAAATCTCTTTCTTGATCATTATCGCCACGATGCCTATCACCCCGCCCAGCGCGAGCGAGCCGGTATCGCCCATGAAGACCGTCGCCGGGTTGCAGTTGAACCAGAGGAAGCCGATAGTCGCGCCCACCAGCGCCGAAAGGAACACCGTGAGCTCGGCGCTCCCGGGGATATACGGGATCTTCAGGTACTGGGCGATATTCACGTTTCCCGACAGATACGTCATCACGGCCAGGCTCGACGCCACGGCGATGACGGAGCCCGCCGCCAGGCCGTCGAGCCCGTCGGTGAGGTTCACCGCGTTGGAGCTCCCCACGATGACGATGGCCGCGAAAGCGATCCACATCCAGGAGAGGTCCGCTACCGCCTGGTTGAAGAACGGGACGAAGAGCTTCGTGGCCGCGGAATGGCTGGAGGGAAAGTAGTAGATGAGCAGCGCCACTGCCAGGCTCACGGAAAGCTGGACCGCCATCTTCATCTTCGCCGATACGCCGCCCTTTTTCTTGAGGATCGATTTGATATAGTCGTCGGCGAATCCGAGGGCGCCGAAAAGCGCCGTGGCGCCCAGGAGTATCCAGAGATAATAGTTGTAGAAGTTCCCCCAGAGTGCGATGGAGATGAAAACCGCCCCGAGGATGATCACGCCGCCCATGGTGGGCGTCCCCGCCTTCGACCTGTGGCTCTCGGGCCCGAGCTCCCGGATCTCCTCGCCGAGCTTCATCCGCCGCAGCCACGCGATGACGAAGCGCCCGAAGATCAGCACCAGAGCGAGCGAGGTGAGCGCGGCGTAGGCCGAGCGGAACGAGATGTAGCCGAAAAGCCGAAGCCAGGAGACGTCGCTTTTGAAGGGCAGCAGCAAATGATAGAACATGATTTCACCGGCGGACCAGAGCGTCCACCACCTCCTCCATTTTCATTGACCGCGATCCCTTGACCAGGACGATATCGCCCTTCGCGACGGCCTTTCCGATGGCGGCCACGAGCTCCTTCTTTTCCCCGAAGTGCGCCGCGCGCCCGCCCATCCCGGCCTCGCGGGCGCCGCGTGAAATATCCTCCGCGAGCTCTCCCCAGGTGAAGAGCATGTCGAAACCGGCCGCGGCCACCTTCGTGCCAAGCTCCCTGTGGAGGCGCGCCGCCCCGTCGCCCAGCTCCTTCATGTCCGAAAGCACCGCGATCTTCCTCGCGTTCCCCGCCACGCGCGCCGCGGACAGAAGCGCGCTTTCCGCCGAGAGCGGATTTGAATTGTAGGTGTCGTTGATGATGACGCAGCCGCTGTCGATGATCTCGCTCCGCATGCCGACCTGCGTGAAGCTGGCGAGCGCTTTCCGGATTTCCGCCGGGGTGACACCCAGGTGGCGCGCCAGCGCCACGGCCGCCAGCAGGTTCGACGCGTTGTGGAGACCGTACAGCGGCGCCCGGTACTCGTCGCCCAGGTAGGAAAGCGTGATCCCTTCCAGGTCTATCGAAAAGGAGTCGGGGACGATATCGGCCGCCTTCTCCAGCGCGAAGGTCAGCACCCGGAGGCGCCTTTCGCCCGCAAGCCCGATGACGATCTCCGCGAAGGGGGACTCGCTGTTGACGACGACCAGGGCCCCCGCTTTCATGCCGGCGATGATCTCCGCCTTGGCGCGCGCCACGTTCTCCACGCTCCCCAGGAACTCCAGGTGCCCCGCGCCCACGCTGGTAACCAGGGCGATGTCCGGCGCGGCTATCTTCGACAGCCGCTCGATCTCGCCGGCGTGGTTCATCC
>JAGODF010000105.1 GCA_017998375.1 Spirochaetota bacterium | reverse complement strand
GGCTCACTTGGGGAAAGCGAGCCTGTATATCATCCTCCCCTCGAAAACGCCCTCTCCCTTGAAGAGGTCCCGCACGCCGGAGGGGATGAACGGCTCCACGTTCTCCGTGAGTACGAACTGTCCGGGCCTGGCGTACTTCTGGCCCAGGTGGAAGATGGAGTTGATGGAGTCCGATATGATGGACCCCGTGTCGCCGCGGACGCGGTAGACGGTGTTGCCGACGTGGAGGACGATGCGGTACGAGAGCAGCGTTCCCAGGTCGCAGTCCTCGACGCTGATGATCACCCGGTTCATCATCATGCGCAGGCAGGCGAGCACCGCCTCGCAGCGCTCGCCGTCGAAAGGAATGAGCACCAGGCCGCAGAAGTCCATCCACATCCAGACCCTTCCGTTCATGGAGGCCACCGCTTTCTGCACGAAGTCGTGGAAGGTGTGCGTGACGGTGTTGATCTGCTTGTCGCTGGCGTTTTTCCGGAAGGCCGCCTGGTTGTCCAGCTCGATGAACATCATGCAGAAGGTGTATTCCTTTCCCTCCCGGACCTCGCGCCAGTCGCGGCCGGACGGGAGATATGACGGGAGCGGCTTCGTCTTTGCCTCCGCGGGCTTTTCGATATTGCGGAACTTCGCCGCGGCCTCGATGCGTGCCGGGTTCAGGGGCGCCTTCGCGAGCTCCTTTCCCGCGTAATCGGCGCCTCCGCGGTGAAATATCTCTGCGGGGTCCTTTACGGCGCCCTTGGGGTCCAGGACCCCCCAGCAGAGGTTTTCCAGCGAGTAGAGGAGCTTCAGCGTCTTCGGTATTTCCGCAGGCTTGAGCGACGAGAGGTCGATATAGGCGATGGCGTCACAGGGCATGTCATTCAGGAAGGTCTTGAGCGCCCCGGGGGCCATGAACTCCACGGCGCCGGCCTTGCCCTTCACTTTCGAGAAGAGCTTCTTCGCCGCGGCGCCGGATGTGAAGACGAAGATCCTCACGCGCACGCTCCTTCCAGGCTGTACGAGAAGAGCTTGCCCTTCGCGGCGCCTCCCAGCGGCGTGAACTGCTGGGCCACGATGCCGTCGAGGGTGGCGTGCACCACGCCGCTCACCGTGACGGAATTGGGCGCGGTGTGGTTCGATTCGTAATCCAGGATCTTCTTGACCGGGTCGAGCTTCTTGATGTCCTCCTCGACGCTCGTGTAGTCGCAGTTGCCGCTGTGCACGGCTATGCGCGTTTTCAGCGGTGAATCCAGCCTGCAGGAGAGGCGGTTGTAGAGGAACAGGTCGTGGAGGATCTCCATGGCGCAGAGCGTCGCCATCTGGTTCTTGTTGGAAAAGTAGAAGGCGATCAGCCCCCCGTCGCCTTCCCAGCTCCAGACGCGCCCGTTCCTTTTGTTGATGGAGCGCTTCACGATGTCGCCGAAGTCGGAGTAGGTGGCGTCGATCACTTCCTTGGGGTAGTTCCGCACCAGCTCCGTGTTGCCCACGATGTCGAAGCGCAGGAACGTGAAGATGCATTCCTGCCCCTCGCGCAGGACGCCCCAGTTGCGGGTGCGCCGCACGGCGGGGTCCTCCACGAAGAGCTTGTTCGTGGAGTCGTAGATGAAGCCGTGCTCCACCAGCTCCTTCACCAGGTCGCGGATGTAGGCGATGTCGTACTTCTTGCCCATCCATCCGGCGGTGGATATTTCCACCAGGAGGTTGATGAACTGCGGGAAAAGCTCGTTCTCGTTCAGGTCGTTGACTATCTGGCGCGCCGCGTCGATGTTGGGGATGGGAATGCTCGGAGGGAAACCGGTCCTCTCGTTGAGGTCGTAGTTCCGGAGGAGCCTCTTGACCAGTGACACCATGGTGGTGGTGTTCATGGACTGCGCCAGGGAGCGGACGGCGGTGTTGATAAGACTTCCTTTGATCCGCATGCATCAACCTACCTTTCAGGATGGTCTAAAATATACAGGTGAGGGTCGTGTGTCAAGGAATAATCGAACATAAAAGAAGCCGCCCGTTGCCACGGATTAATGTGTTGTCATAAAAGCGGCGTGAACGCATTTTTGGACAATGAAAAAAGTCGTGATCAGCCTGATACTGACCGCTGCCGTCGCGGGGCCCGCCGCCGCGGTGAACTGGAACCTCGCCGACCCGGACCTGGTGGCCACCGGATACGAGTTCTACGGCGTACCCGCCGTGAAGGTGGGCGATTTCGTGACCTTCCGGGATTTCAGCCTGGGCGGGTTCATCGAGTCGCGGAACGAGGAGCGCTTCACGCAGGGCCCGCTTCCGAACCACAACTGGCGCGGCTACGGCTTCCTCCGGTACGACCGGGAGGCCCTGTCGCGGCCCGGCAACATCATCGTCCTTTCGGCGGGTGTGGAGCACGAGAGCGCCCATCCCACGGGCGGCTTCCACGAGAACAACGACGAGGCGCACGAGATGATATACGACGGGCTGTACAGGAATATCAACCTCAACTCGCTCCTCCTCGGATACAGCCAGGCGCTTGGGAGCGACTTCCAGCTCCGGTTCGGGGCGGAGTACCAGTTCTATTTTCTCTCGAAGAACACGCCGGAGCTCCATGACAACTCGCTGGCCCTCGGGCACGGTTTCTCCGCGGGGCTGGAGTTCTTCGCCGCGGTGACGCCGTACCTGGACCTGTTCGTGTCGGTCTTCGACAGGTACATTTTCCAGGGAGGCGAGGAGAGGGAGGACTGGATCTATCACGATACGGATACCGGCCCGGTCCAGCGGTACGAACCGTACCCGGTGATCAACGGGATGAACACCGTGGCGGTGAAGGCCGGGCTCCTGTTCAACAGGAGGCGCGACTGGCGGCGCGTGACGCTCTACGGTAAAGTGCTGTACGGCAACGTCTCCGGATTCGTGGACAGCAGGGAGGAGCGCCTGCGGTTTTCCGCCGGCGTGGAGATTGCGCAGTGACGTGAGAAGCTTATCATGCGGGGTGACGATATCATGGAAAACGCAAAACTGAAGCTGGAAGGAAAGGAATACGAGCTGAAAACACTGGAGGGCACCGAGGGCGAGAAGGCCATCGACATCACCAGCCTCCGGGAGAAAACGGGCTATATCACCCTGGACGCGGGCTACCAGAACACCGGCTCGTGCACGTCGGCCATCACCTACATCGACGGCGAGAAGGGGATCCTACGCTACCGCGGCTACCCTATCGAGGAGCTGGCGGATAAATCGTCGTTCCCGGAGACCGCGTACCTCCTGATCTACGGGAAGCTCCCCACGGAGTCGGAGCGCAGGCTCTTCTCGCAGAGGCTCACCGAGAACTCCATGATCCACGAGGAGATGCTGCGCTTTTTCGACGGCTTCCCCCTGATAGCGCACCCCATGGCGATACTCTCCACCATGGTGAACGCGCTCTCGGTCTATTACCCGGAGTATTTCACCGTGGACTTCGATACGGACACCTTCGATATCATGGCCGCGCGCCTTATCTCGAAGATACGCACCATCGCCGCATACTCGTACAAGCACTCGATCGGGGAGCCGTTCGTCTACCCGAAGCACGACCTCCAGTACTGCGTGAACTTTCTCCACATGATGTTCGACAGCCCGGTGAAGCCGTACGCTATCGACCAGGAGATCGCCAAGACGCTGAACGTGCTCCTCATCCTCCACGCCGACCACGAGCAGAACTGCAGCACCTCGACCGTGCGCCTGGTGGGGAGCAGCATGGTGAACCTCTACTCCTCCATCTGCGCGGGCATCTGCGCGCTCTGGGGGCCGCTGCACGGCGGCGCCAACCAGCAGGTGATCGAGATGCTGGAGGAGATAATGCGGGAAGGCATCACGGTGAAGGACTGCATCGCGAAGGCGAAGGACAAGGCGAGCAGCTTCCGGCTCTACGGGTTCGGGCACCGGGTGTACAAGAACTACGATCCGCGGGCGCGCATTCTGAAAGAACATCTGGAAAAGCTCATCGCGAAACTCGGGGTCAGCGAGAAGCTCGTGGAGATCGCCATGGAGCTGGAGCACGCGGCGCTGAATGACGACTTCTTCATCGAGCGCAAGCTCTATCCGAACGTGGACTTCTACAGCGGGATCCTCTACCGGCTCCTCGGCATTCCCACGGACATGTACCCGGTGATGTTCGCCATCGGCAGGCTTCCCGGCTGGATCGCCCAGTGGAAGGAGATGCACGACACCAGGCCCTTCAAGATTGGGCGGCCGCGCCAGGTCTATACAGGCGAGAAAATCCGGGGATATGTACCCATGCAGGAAAGGAAGTAGCGGCGGGGATGCGTGATATGTGCCGCCGGGCGATCAGCGCCCCGCGCGGACGAAAGTCCTCTCGTAGCCGCCGCGCTCCCGCGACGCCTCGGGCTTCAGCTTCATCCTCCCGTCCGCGAGCTCGATGATTTTCCATCGCGCCACCATATCGTCCCGCGCGTCGTCGAGCTTCGTGATCCGGTTGAATACCAGGTGCTTCCCGTCGATGATCCATGAGCCCCGGTAGCCGATATCGATCTTCTTCGAGCCCTGTTTCGCGGAATAGTAGCTGGATCGGAGACGGTACTCGAACGACTGGTCGGCGCCGAACCTGAAGGTCTCTGTGTTCTCTCCGCCGCCGTCGATGGTGGAAAAATTTATCCGGCACACCCAGTCGCCCGTGATGGACGCGGTTTCCGCGAGGGCAAGGGCCGCCGCGCACGCCAGCGCGGTGATGATCATACTGCTGAAAACCAGACGCATACGCCCCTCCGGGTGGATGGAAGTGTCAGTGCAGGACGCTTTTTCTCTTTTCGCCGGGCGCGAGAATGCGGAAACCCGCCGCCGGGAACGCGGAGCCCTCGGGCACCGTGTCGCCGGCGAACTTCAGGGAGCGGAGCACCTCTTCCGCGGCCTCCTCCGGCTGGAGCCCCTGCTCGAAAATATAGTTCAGGTACGTGAACTCGATGATGGCGCTCGCGGCCCAGTTCACAATGGACGCGTAACCGGAGACCGGGAAGCGGCCAAGGGCGTGAAGCCCGGACGCGGTATCCGTGCCCTCGCGGCCGTTCATCATCAGGCAGGAGGAGAAATGCGCCAGCATGAGCGAGTCGGCGTAACGCACGCTCTCCACCAGAGCCTCCGCCGCTATGGGGGGGCCTCCCGCGCGGATGCCTTCCTGCGTGCCGTGTGCCGCTATCACCAGGACCACGGGTTCCGGGATGTACATGAGGCCCCGGGCCCATTTTCGCAGCCCTTCGGCGTCGGAAAAATAACGGTGGCGCACGTTCACTCTGGGGTTGCGCGCGAAAAAGGCGTCCAGCATGTCGCCAAATGAATATTCCCTCTCCTGGAGAAACTGCTGCCAGTGGGCCTCCAGGACCACGAGCCACACGCGTCCCGGATCCGGGAAGACGCGCGCGCCCTCCCAGGGCTGCCAGTGCTCCTGCCCGTCGGGGCGCCACTGGCCGCCGAACATCATGCCGTCCTCTGAAAGCGTGAGCCTGCCCTGGCCAGTAGCCGCGGGCTCCCTGTAGATGAAGTTCAGCGCACCGCCGTCAATCTGGCCCTCAATCGAAGCGGGCCCGTTCATTTCGTAGAAACCGGTGATCTTCCCGCTCTCGTCGCTCACGAGCTTCAAGGGACCGAAAGTGCTGTTCCAGATTCCGTCGAAGCCGCGCTCGCCGTCCCACGGGTACCACACGGGCGATCCGTCGGGGCGCCACTTGCCGGAGAACCTGCCGGGGCGCAGGAGGTCAAACCAGCCCTCGCCCTGCACCGCGGGCTCGCGGTACCTGAAGGTGAGGCGCCTGCCGCTCACTGTCCCGTCTATTTCTCCGTCGATCTCGCCGTAGCGGTACGATCCGCGCACGCGTCCGTCGCCCGCGGATATTTCCAGCGTGCCGAAGGTGGAATGCCAGCGGCCGGTGAAGTCCGCGGGGGGAACGCCGCTGTCGCGTTTTCCGAATATCATGGGGATTTCCTTTTTCAGAAAAGATACGCAGGCGCCCCGGAGAAAATCAACCATAATTCTGACGATACCGGGAATCCATTTATGTATTGACTCACCGCGGCTGATGATGATAGTTTCGACCGATACAGGAAAGAAATGGCGGGATGATATGGGCGATGCACTCGGGAAACTGAAAGCGAAGTGGGCGCGGATCGCGCGGCTGGAACAGTCGGCGGCGGTGCTCGGCTGGGACATGGAGACCTACATGCCGGAGGAAGGCGTGAAGGGACGCGCCGAGCAGCTCGCGCTCCTCTCGGAGCTGATGCACCGGTGGACCGTGGAGGACGAGACCGCGCGCCTCATCGAGGACGCAGAGCGCGAGACCTCGGGGCTGGACTATTTTTCCGACGAGGCCGCCATGGTGCGGCACGCCCGCCGCGTGCACGATAAAAGCGCGCGCATTCCCGGAAAGCTGGTGGAGCGCATGGCGCGGACCACCGCGAAGGCGAACTCCATCTGGATAAAGGCACGGGCCGCATCGGACTTCGGCGCCTTCGCGCCGGTGCTGGGCGAGATAGTGGAGCTCAACCGAGAGGAGGCGCGCTGCCTGGGTTACAAAGACCATCCGTACGACGCGCTGCTGGACCTCTACGAACCGGGAATCACCACCGCCGAGGTGGAGCGCATATTCAGCGTGCTGAAAAGACCCCTTATCAACCTCATCCGGAAAATAAAGGAGGCTCCGAAGCGCCCGCGTCCCGCCTTCCTCGCCCAGGAATTCGCGGTCGAGAAGCAGGAGCGCTTCGGGATGCGCGTGCTCAAAGACCTGGGGTACGATATGAAGCGCGGGCGGCAGGACCGCTCGGCGCACCCGTTCACCACGTCGTTCGGCCCGTGGGACGTGCGCATCACCACGCGCTTCTCAGAGAAGGAACTCCTCTCGGCGCTGTTCAGCACGGTGCACGAGTGCGGGCACGCGCTCTACGACCAGGGGCTCCCGCTGGAGCACGCCGACACGCCGCTGTGCCAGTCGATCTCGCTCGGGATACACGAGTCGCAGTCGCGGCTCTGGGAAAACATCGTGGGGCGGAGCCGCGGCTTCTGGCGTCACTATCTTCCGCTCCTGAAAGAAGTGTTCGCGGGGCAGCTTGACGGCGTGGGACTGAACGAGTTTTACCATGCCGTGAACATGGTGGAGCCGGGCCTCATCCGCGTGGAGGCCGACGAGGTGACCTACAACCCGCACGTCTTCGTCCGCTTCGAACTGGAGAAGGAGATGATGACCGGGGCGCTTGCCGTGAAGGACATTCCGGAGAAGTGGAACGCGCTGTACAGGGAATACCTGGGCATCGCGCCGCCCGACGCTGCGCGCGGCTGCCTTCAGGATATACACTGGGCGCACGGCACCATAGGCTATTTCCCCACCTACACGCTGGGCAACATCCTGAGCGCGCAGTTCTACCGGGAGGCGGTGAGGGAGCAGCCGTCCATCCCCGGGGAGATCGAGGATGGCCGCTTCGGCACGCTGCTTTCCTGGCTCCGGGAGAATATCCACCGCCACGGCACGAAGTATCTCCCCGGCGAGCTGGTCCGGGAAATCTGCGGGAGGGATATCGACCCCGCGCCGTATATCGAGTACCTGGAGGGCAAGTACGGCGAGCTGTACGGGGGATGAGGGCGATGAACGTTCGGAAAAACACAGACGAGATCAGGAGGGTAGAGTGATATGAGATCAATGAAAAAAATATCGGGCTGGCTGCCGTGCCTGGCGGTCTTTGCCATGATCGCCGTGTCGGGCAGTGCGGACCAGCCAGGCCGGAGAACGGTCGAGATGGTCATGTCGAACATGGGCAGGGGCGTCAACACCCCGGGCGATGATTTTTATCCCACGATCACCGCGGACGGCTCGACGATGGTGTTCAGCCTGAAGCCGGAGAAAGAGGAGAACAGCGACATTTATGTTTCCACTTTCAGCAACGGCGCCTGGACGAAAGCCCGGCCGATCAGCGAAATAAATACTGAATATGACGAACAGACCCCGTATATTTCGCCTGACGGCACAATGCTCCTGTTTTCGTCGAACCGGGAAGGAAGCGTTCGCCCGCCCAGGAAGCAGGAAAAAGTGTATTTTCTCACGAATGACCTTTACATCTCGTACAAGAAAGGCGACAGGTGGAGCGCGCCGCAATGGCTGCATGGAGGGGTGAACACCGCCGACAGCGAACGCGCTCCCAGCGTGAGCAGGGACGGCAAAACGCTGTATTTTTCACGGTACGCCGGCGATAACATCTACTCTTCGAAGATCTACTCCGCTTCGCTGGACGGCATTACCGCCGGCAATATCGTCCCGCTCCCGCATCCCGTGAATTCCGACTATTCGGATTTCGGGCTCATGCCGTCCCTCAGCAAACCGGGATTTTATTTTTCGTCGAGCAGGCCGGAAGGGCTGGGCCTCTGGGACATCTATTTCGTGAGCTATATAAACAACGAGTTCGGGATACCCATCAACCTGGGGGAACCGATCAACTCTGAGTTCAACGACCTCAGCATCACCGAGATCGGCAACGTGATCTACTTCTGCTCCGACAGGAACGAGGGAATCGGCAAAACCGATATCTATACGCTCACCATTTCGACGAAGATATTCCGGATTCCGGACACCGGGTTCCTGTTCTCCATCGTGGACAGGAAAACCGGGAAACCCGTTTCGACGAGACTGGATGTCTCGGTTGCCCGGGACGCGCAGAATGGGGATGGTGAACTGAAGAAATACACCGTTGACAGCGATGACAAGGGCGCGGGCGAGCTGAAAATCGATTACTACTCGAAATCGCTCATCGTGAAAGCGGCGGACGGGCGATACAGGCAGGAAGAGATACGACTGGTTCCCGTAGCGGGGGAAATGAAGAAGGCCGTCATTGCGCTCGAGGAAGCGCCGAAAAGCGAGGAGAAGGCGCAGGTCGCCGTTTCCGCTCCGCCGCAATCGAGGGATTTCCGCATCGGGCCGGTATACTTCGACTACCGTTCCTCGGATCTGACGGAAAAGGAACGGCAGCACGTAAGGAAGATATACGGTGTCCTGAAAAACGAACCGGGCCTGTGCGTGAAAATCGTAGGGCATACCGATCCGAAGGGGAGCGATTCGTATAACATGAAACTTGGATACGCGCGCGCCGTCGCGGTGAAAAACGCGCTCGTGAAAAGCGGTTTGAAAAACGCCAGTTACAAAGTCACCAGCATGGGCGAGAGGCGGCCGTCGTACCTTGCCGGTAAAACCGGCCGCCAGGAATACAACCGGCGGGTGATAGTGTCTGTTGTTGAATGCGCAGGCGCCGCGCAGGGCACGCGATAGTGCGGAATTGCCCTGGAGGGTCCACGGAAATGAAGACCGGTTTGCCGGAGAACCTGGATCTTGCGGCGGTCGTGCGTCCCGCGCGCAACGCAGACGCGCCGCGCGTTCGTGAAATGGTTTTCTCTGTGCTGCGGGATTACGGCCTGAAGCCCGATCCCGGATGCACCGACGCCGACCTGGACGACATCGAGGCGGCGTACCTGGCGAGGGACGGCGCCTTTTACGTGCTTGAGGTCGCTGGGGAGATTCTCGGCTCCGCGGGGCTCTACCCGGTGGATGACGCCGTCTGCGAGCTCCGCAAGATGTACCTGCACCCGTCGGTCCGCGGGCGAGGCGCGGGCAAGTACCTGCTCGATCTCCTGCTGTCCGACGCGAAGCGCCTGGGGTTTTCCCGCGCCACCCTGGAGACCGCGTCCGTGCTCCGGGAAGCCATCGCCCTGTATACAAGATACGGCTTCAGGGAATACACGCCGGATCACCTGTCGCCGCGCTGCGATCAGGCGTACTTCATCGACCTGTGAGGAGTATCACTCCCTCCTGAAGGTCATGCGGATCTCATAGGTCCCCTCGCACAGCCGCTTTTCGATGATGAAATCCATCTTTTCGAAGAGCCGCAGCATGGGTGTGTTCTCCACCAGCACCTCGGCGGTGAATCCGTTGAGTCCCTCCTTCACGGCAACCTGGGTGATGTACGCCAGGAGCATGCTCCCGATCCCGGTTCCCTGGTGGTCGTCGCGCACGGCGAAGGCGACCTCGCCGAAGTTCGTGCTCCTGTCCAGGCGGTATTCGGAGAGGCCGATGACGCTTTCCACCTCGTCCTCCATCTCGCGCACCGCGAGGATAACCATCTCGGAGGAATAATCGATCACCACAAAATCCTGGAGCCGCTCGTGTCCCATGTCCAGGCGCGTGTTGATGAACCGGCGCTTCATGCTCTTCTCCGAAAGCGAATAGAAGAAATCTTTAAGAAGGTCCTCGTCGCCCAGGCGCACGGGCCGCAGGAGAACGCGCTCCCCGTTTTTTGCCGCGCGCTCCGTAACGTAGCGCTCCGGGTACGCGCCGCCCTCGCCGTCGACCAGCTCCTGCGTGGCGATCACGAGCCCCAGCCGCTTCGCCTCCTCCAGGAGGCTCGCCCTGAATTTCGGGTGGGCGATGGAGATAAGGGCCATGGCCCTCTCCCTGAGGTTCCTGCCGTGGAGGAATGCGTACCCATGCTCGGTCACCACGTACTCGGCGTCGCAGCGCATGTTTGATATGCCGGCGCCCGGACCGAGCGCGGGCACTATTCTCGATTCCTCACCGTTTGGCGTCGTGGAGGGGAGGGCGATAATCGTGGTCCCGCCGGGCGCCATGGAGGTCCCGCGGATGAAATCGGCCTGCCCTCCGATGCCCCGGGGCACCGCGGAGCCCGGCGCCTCCTCCGTGGCCTGGCCGGTGAGGTCCACCAGGCGCGCCTCATTGATGGAAAGCATGTTCTCCTGGGAGGCTATGACGATGGGGCTGTTGGTGTAGTCGATGGGCATGAAACAGATCATCGGATTGCCGTCGATGTACTCGAATGAGGCGCGCGTCCCCGCGCAGAGGGAGGCGACCGTCTTTCCGCGGTCGCGGGATTTTTTCCTGTTTGTGACGGCGCCGGCGCGCATGAGCTCCACCATGCCGTCCGTGAGCATGTCGGTGTGTATTCCCAGGTCCCTCTTGTCTTTCAGATGGGCCAGAACCGCGTTGGGAATGGGCCCGAACCCGGCCTGCAGGGTGTCGCCGTCTTTCACGATGCGCGCCACGTGGCGCCCGATGGCGGACGTGATTTCATCGGCCGGCGCCGGCGCGTACTCCAGGAGCGGTTCGTCGAAGGGGATGAGGTACTCCACGTCGTCCGCGCTGATGAAGGTGTCGCCGGCGACCCTGGGCATGTGCGCGTTCACCTGGGCTATCACCACCTCGGCGCGCTCCACCGCCGCCTTCACGATGTCCACGCTGACGCCCAGGCTCATGCGGCCGTCCCGGTCGGGAAGCGAGACCTGTATCAGTGCCACGTCCAGGTCGATGAATCCTCGCCGGAATGCCCTCGGCACCTGGAACGGGAAGATGGGCGTGTAGTCGCCCAGGCCGGAGGAGACCGCCTGGCAGAGTGCGTCGCAGACGAAAAAGGAGTTCATTCTGAAATTGCGGGCGAAGCGGGCGTCGGCGTACTCGGCGGGCCCCATGTTCCAGAGGTGTATCACCTCCACGTCGAAGAAGGACTTGGGGTTCCTGTCCGCGTATTCGACCAGGGAGCGGACCAGGTGGCGTGGCTCACCGCAGGCGGAGCCGATGAAAAGCTCGCTTCCCCGCCGGATTTCTGAGAAGGCCTTATCCAGCGGCACGAATTTCTCCGGGTGCCTCTCCTTCAGCTGTTCCAGGCATGCTTTCCCGCCTTCGTTCATGTCAGCCTCCGGTATCAATTGCCTTCAGCGTCGGGGAGCCCGTTTCACTTCCCGAACAGCCCGTCCACCGCGGCGATCACCCTGTCAGGGTGCTTGAACTGCACCATGTGGCCCGTGCCGGGAAGCTCCCACAGCACGGCATTCGGC
>JAGODF010000428.1 GCA_017998375.1 Spirochaetota bacterium | reverse complement strand
GTCACCGTTTCCCCCGGTGAGGGGGCCGCTGCGGCCCTGCGCGAAGCGGGCGCCGCAGACCTGGCGATTATCGACCTCGACGCCGGCGCGAACGTACCCGGACTCGCGGCGGTCATCGGTTCCGAAATGGATCTCCCACTGCTCCTGCTTTCAGGCGGCAGTGCGCCGGATGTATCCAACGCCGCACTACAAGCCGCCCTCTCCGGCATCGTCGCGAAGGACTCAGCTCCCGCGATACTCATCGCCGCCATCGAAACGGCAATCGGGCTCCACTCCGCGCTCGTGAAAGAGAGAGCGCGCGCAGCGGAGCTGGAGCGGACACAGAAGGAACTGCGCGAGAGCGAGGAGAAGTACCGCTTCCTCGCGGAAAGGATGGCCGATATCGTCTGGACCCTGGACCTCAATCTCAAGACCACGTACGTGAGCCCTTCCATCACCCGCATCCTGGGTTTCACACAGGAGGAGCGGCTGCGGCAGGAAGTCGGCGAAATCATGACGCCCGAGTCGCTGGGCAGGGTTGCCGAGCTTTTCACCAGTGAAGCGGACCGCGTGAAAAGCGGCAAGGGCGATATCGACCGGCCGATAGTCATCGAGGTGGAATACTATCACAAAAACGGCACCACGGTGTGGCTTGAAAACACCGTGAAGCCCCTCCTGGACGAGGGCGGAGTTCTCACCGGAGTGTACGGGGTCTCGCGCGACATCAGCGAGCGGAAGCGCTGGGAGGCGTCCCTGTCGAGCGCGCTCGACGAGAAGGGCGCGCTTCTCCGCGAGCTCCAGCACCGCGTGAAGAACAGCCTCACCATGATCGGCTCCCTGGTGAACCTCGAGGCCGAGCGCGCTTCCGGGGAAGAGACCCGCAGCGTCCTGGGCGAACTCCGGGGCCGCATAAACACGCTCTCGAACCTCTATGCAATGCTCTTCTCCGGCGGCAGCGCCAGGGAGGTGCGCCTCGACCGGTACCTGGGGGAAATCGCGCACTCCCTCCTGGACGCGTTTTCACTTTCAAGCGGCAGGATCGAACTGCGCGCCTCCCTCGAGGAGATAACCATTGATTCCCGCAAGGCTTCCTCCTTCGGCCTCATCCTCAACGAGCTCGTCACCAACGCCCTGAAGCATGCGTTCCCGGACGGCAGGGCCGGCACCGTTGAAGTGAGCCTGGCGCGCGAAGGCGGGGAAATCGTGCTCGTGGTGCGAGACGACGGCGCCGGAATGCCGCGGGGTTTCGACATGGAGAAAGCCGGCGGCCTGGGGTTGCTTCTGGTGAAAATGCTCGCCGGCCAGCTCGGCGGAGAGGTGCGCCTCGAGTCGGAGCGAGGAACGAGGTTCATCGTCAGGGGAAAGTCCGGCTGACGGGCGGTCACGGCTGCCGCTCACACTAACCTGCATGGCCCGACGAAAAGCGCTTGATGCGCCAACCTACGTGACTACAGTTAATCCATTCATCAAGAAAGCGGAACTGTCATGGATAACATATCGCAGTACAAGGCGCTGTTCGAACCGAGGGCGATAGCGTTCATCGGCGCGTCGACACACGCGACCAAGTGGGGATTCAACATCCTCCACCACCTGCTCAAGGGCGGATACGAAGGCGCCCTGTATCCCGTGAATCCCCAGGGCGGGAGCTGGTTCGGGAGGGTAATGTACAGGAGCCTGTCCGAGCTCCCGCGCCCCGTCGATCTCGCGATCGTGGTCGTTCCGAAGGAGCTGGTGCCGGGCACCATGCGCGAGTGCGCCTCCGCCGGCATACGGGCCGCCGTGGTCATTACCGCCGGTTTCAGCGAGACCGGCCCCGAAGGCGCCGCGCTGGAACGCGAGACGGTCCGCGCCGCCCGGGAAGGCGGCATCCGCGTCGTGGGCCCCAACACCATGGGCATCTTCAGCGCGCACCCCTCGCCCGTCCAGGCAGTCATGATGTCCTCCGGCATCAAGCGGGGCCGCGTGGCCATCGTTTCGCAGAGCGGCAACCTCGGGACCTCCATCACCTACCGGCTCAACCGCAGGGAGATAGGCACCAGCAGGCTCGTCAGCTCCGGCAACGAGGCCGACCTGAAAATAGAGGACTACCTGGAGTATCTGGAAACGGACGATGAGACGCGGATCATCTGCCTCTATGTGGAAGGGCTCCGGGACGGGCGCCGCTTCCTGGACACCGCCTCCCGCATCTCTCATAAAAAACCCATCATCATCCTCAAAGGCGGGACCGGCGCGACGGGCGCCGGCGCTGCGATGTCCCACACGGGGGCGCTCGCGGGGAGCTACGCGGTGTTCCGCTCCATGTGCGCGCAGGCGAACATCATACTCGTGGAGAATATCGACCAGATGGTCGATACCGCCGGCCTCATTCTGTCACAGCCCGAGTTCACGGGGAAGCGCATCGGCATCGTCACGCAGGGCGGCGGCTGGGGCGTCCTGTCGGCGGATTTGTGCGAGCAGGCCGGCCTGGAGCTTCCTCCCCTCGACGCCCGCGTCGTGACGGAGCTCGACGCGTTCCTCCCGCCCTTCTGGAGCAGGCGCAATCCCATCGACCTGGTGGCGCCCGGAAGGATCTCGATGGTCACCGACACCATCGAGGCGCTGATGAAGCACGCCGACATGGACGCCATTCTGTTACTGGGGATGGGCT
>JAGODF010000104.1 GCA_017998375.1 Spirochaetota bacterium | reverse complement strand
CCCCACGGCCCGCGCCTTCTGCGCGATGCGGGTGATGAAACCCTCGATCTCCTTCGCGGCGATCATCATTAAATCCGCGAGCTCGTCCATGATGATGACGATGTACGGGAGCTTCTCGTACTCGCCCTTCATCGACTCCACCTTCTCGTTGTAGCGGTCGATATCGCGCGTGTTCATCGCGGAGAGCAGCCGGTAGCGCCGCTCCATCTCCATGGTGGCCCACTTGAGGGCGCGCGGCGCCACGTGCGGCTCGGTGATCACCGGCGTGAGCAGGTGCGCCAGCCCGTTGTAGAGCTGGAGCTCCACCATCTTCGGGTCCACCATGATGAAGCGCACGTGGTTGGGCTCGTAGTTGTAGATAAGGCTCTGTATGATGGCGTTCACGCACACCGACTTGCCGGAGCCGGTGGCCCCGGCGATGAGCAGGTGCGGGAGCTTCTTCAAATCCAGCGTGACGGGGTTCCCCAGGATGTCCTTGCCCAGCGCCACCTTGAGCTTTCCCTGTATGAGCGAGTATTCCGGCGACTTGATGATGTCGCCCAGCGTCACCATCTCGCGGTTCAGGTTCGGGACCTCCACGCCCACCGCCGACTTCCCCGGGATGGGCGCCACTATGCGCACGCGCGACGCCGCCAGGGCCAGGGCGATATCGTCCGAGAGCCCCACGATGCGGTTCACCTTGATGCCCGGCGCTATCTGCATCTCGTAGAGGGTGATGACCGGGCCGCGGTTCACCTTCACCACGCGCGACTCGATGCCGAACTCATTGAGCGTGTTCACCAGGAGCTCGGAGTTGCGCCGTATCTCGCTGCGGAAGAGCTCCGCGTCGGCCGGCGCCGAAGAGTTCAGGTAGCGGACGGGAATGACGTAGCCCTTGCTGATGGGAATGTCCTCGAAGACGCGGTCCCCGTTTCCGGGATCTTCATCGCCCCGACCGTCCGTGTCAATGGCGAGGTCGTCCGACGTGCCGTCGGTATCGTCCGCGCCGCCGTCCAGTTCGTAGGCGTGTTCCCCGCCCGCTTCCTCCGGGCACTCCTCACTCTCGGCGACTATCACCGCGTCCTCGGCGTCGCGTTCTATCGACGTGATGCGCGGGCGGCCCGGGCGCGGCTCGATCGCGGTTTCACCCGCGGGGATCGCGTCGCGGACGGAGCGGGCGTCGCGCGCCTCGTACTCTTCGAGAAGCCCGTATTCTTGCGCCGGGGTTGTATCGGCCGGCTCAACCGGGGCTGCGTTCTTCGATTCCTCCCGCGCAAGCTCGGCGTATCCGCGGTTGAAGAGCGAATCGTCGGCGCCGCGATAGTCGTTGAATACGTAATCGTCCTTTCCGGTATAGACCGGGTTCTGCATCGACAGGAGCTTCACGGGCCCGGCGTCGGCCACTTCGCGACGCTCGTAGCTCGTCCCGTGGATGGTCACGGTCTTTTTCGTGATCCAGGGAAGCTTGCCGTTGTTGCGCTTCCTGATGGCTTCCTCTATGTTGTTCAGCGGCGCCTTCTCGCGGCGGCGCAGCGACGCGATCTTCCGCCACGCGGCCCCGGCGCCGCGCGCCAGCGGGTTGTCCTTCGAGCGCGCCGATTCCACCACGGCGGTCATGGAGAGGAGCCCCAGGAGGATGAGGCCGATGACGTTGAAGATCACCACCACCAGCGCCGCGCCGGTGGCGCTCATGAAGCTTTCCAGGAAGCGCACCATGTACACGCCGGCGAAGCCGCCCCCTGCCTGGGGCGCCGCGCCGCGCGCCATCAGCGCGATAAGCGCCGACGACGCGATCGCCAGGTAGAACAGCGCGAAGAGGCGCTCCGTCGCGTGGGACACGCCGCCGCGGCGCATCACCTCCCACCCCGCCAGCCCGAGGAGCGCGGCAATGAGGTACGCCGAGAGACCCAGGGCGGCGCGCAGGTGCCCGGCGAGCCACGCCCCGAAGGGGCCGATCAGGTTCTGGACGGGCCTGTTCTGGAGGAGCAGCTCCTCGTCGCGCGGGCCGAAGCTCCCCAGGGAAAGGAACAGGATGAGGGAAAAAAGCAGTATCAGTATTCCTGCTATTTCCCGGTAGCGAGTTTCCTTTTTCGCGGATTCTTCTATCAAGGCCTTTCCCCTGGGGACGATCGATTATCACATGAAGACAGTTATGCCCGTCTCCTGTAATTGTCGGCTTCCGGGGAACGGAATTTTAGCAGATAAAGGGAGAACGCCATCAGCGTCTCATTTGCCGCGCGACCTGCGCCGCGTGATAATCCTGTCCGCGGCGTAGATCGCCAGGCCCGCCAGGACGGTGCAGAGCCCCGCAAGGGAGCCGGCCGTGTTGTTTTTCATAAGGACGATAAGCGTCCAGGCAGTGGGCGCCAGGAAGAGGAGCGGCGTCACCGGGTAGCCCCAGGCGCGGTACGCCCGTTCCGCGCCCGGCATCCTGAAACGCATGACGTAGACCCCGATCACCGCAAGGCAGGTGAAGATGTCGAGCGTGAAGGCGATGTACTTCACCACCGACTCGAAGGTGGAGGTGAGGATGAGCACGATGGTGATTGCCGACTGAAACAGCACCGCCGCCGCGGGCGCACCGCGCTTCGTCCTGGCCGCGAGCTTCCCCAGCAGCGGAAAGTCCTCTCCCATCGCCTGCGTCACCCGGGGCCCCGCGAAGATCATGGCGCTCATGGTTGAGACCAGCAGGAGCGCTATCATCCCCCCCATGACGGCGCCCCCGGCCGCGCCGAAAATTTTTTCCGCGGCCACGTGGCCGATCTCTATTTTTCCCCGGAGCTCCTCCATGGGCGCCGCGCGGAGGAAGACGTAATTCAGGAGGAGATACATCGCCATGACCGCAAGCGTCCCCAGGAAAAGCGCCCGCGGCACGTTGCGGCGCGGCTCCCTCACCTCGCCGGCGACGTACGCCGCCGCGTTCCATCCCGAGTACGAGAATGAAACGTAGGCCAGGGCGATGAAAAACGCGGTGGAGGTGACGATACCGGCGTCCGACGCCGAAGGCACGGGAACTATCGCCCGTCCTCCCGGCGCCATCAGAAAACCCGCGCCCACGAAGACCGCGATAAGCAGAACCTCCGCCGCGGTCGCGTACCGCTGGAAGGTCCCTCCCCGCCCCGCGTCGAAGGCGTGGAGCAGCGTGAGCGGGACCACCGCGCCCAGCGCCAGCGCCGTCTCGTGTCCCGCTCCCATGCCCAGGGCCCCGGAAGAATAGCGTCCGAAGGCCATCGCCGCCGCTGCGACCGGCGCGGCGAACCCCACCGTCGCCGCGACCCAGCCCGCGCAGAAACCGACGGCGGGATGATAGATGCGCGAGAGGAAGTTGTACTCGCCGCCGGAGCGCGGGAAGAGCGAGGCGAGCTCCCCGTAGCAGAGCGCCCCGCAGAGCGCGACCGCGCCGCCCAGCGCCCAGAGCGCCATCAGCGCGAAGACCGAGGGCACGCCCTCCACCTGGAAGCCCAGGCTCGTGAAGACGCCCGTCCCAATCATGTTGGCGATGACGACGGCGACTGCCGTGGAAAGCGATAGCTGTTTCATCGTGGTGTTATCCGGCTTTTATCATCCCGATACGCTACAAGATATCGAATAATCCAGAACATGGCACTCCCGCGCGAAAAAGAAAGCATTTGTTTGAAATGGTTCTCGATATCCGCCGACGCGCGCGCTTGAAAGCGGAAATGGCCCTTGACAGGGACTAGTATATATGTTGATATGTGCGATAGTGATGTTTCTTTTCTCCTGTCATTCCCGCGAACGCGGGAATCCAGTAGTTGAAACAGGAGGATACCGGCGACCGGAGAAATAGCGGCGAGGCTCCAGCCCCCGGAAAACCATGATACTTCCGCTTCAAAGGAGAATACACATGATACGCAAAAGCCTGATACCGGTTCTGCTTTTCACCATGCTCGTCGCCACGGACCTGTTCGCGGTCGACAGGGAAATTTACGGGAAGATCGGCACGGGCTACGCGTCCGACCCGGCACGTTACGGGCTCGACCTGGCGGCGCAGTACAACTACGCGCTGGACCCGTACTTCGTGGTGGGTCCCGAGGCCGGGTTTTTCTGGGTGAAGTGGAACAGGACAATCGGAACGGAAGATGTAACTCCCGGAGTCCGTGCGGACGTCACGGCCGACACCAACGCGTACGACATTCCCGTGCTCATGAACGCGACCGTCAGGATCCCGAACCTGAGCAACACGGTGAAGATGACGCCGTTCGTCACCGTCGGTCTGGGCTACTCGTTCATGCTGATCCACTATTCGCAGCCCCAGTTTACGGACGTCGCCACGGGTACAAGCTACGAAAGCGAAAGCGTCACCAAGTTCTTCCACGGGTTCACCTGGCAGATCGTCGGCGGCGTCGGGTACCAGCCGGAAAGGTCGAAGGTGGAATTCCGCGTCGAGGCCGGATACCGCGGTTCCACGCTGGAATACGAAAGCCTCGAGATCGACATGTCCTGCTTCATGATCCATGTGGGTGCGAATTATCCGCTGGGCGGATAGCGCGTGCCGGCGCGAGTATCAGAGCTCGATTATCCGCAGCTCTATGATGGGGTTCATCTTCGTGAGCCGGTAGACGTGGTTCCGGAGGTTCTTCCGTAAAAACTGCTCTATCTCCGCGGCGCGGGAGCCGTCGTAGAGCATCTTCTCAGCGTGTTCCTCGATGAAGTGCTGGATGGATTCGTGGACCTTCCCGTCACCGGGCGCCACGAAGCCCCTGGTGACCAGGTCCGGCCCCGCGGCGATCCTTCCCCGCGCGATCACCATCGTCACCATCACTATCCCTTCCGCCGACAGGACGTGGCGCTCCTTGATGACGCCGCTTTCCATGTCGCAGACCTTCCCGCCGTCCACGTACATCTCCTTCAGCCCCAGGTTTCCTTCCTTCAGGAAGCCCTTCTGGTTCAGCGCGATGACGTCGCCGTTCTCCGCCAGGATGATGCGCGAGCTTTTCATCCCGAGCGACTCCGCCAGCGCGGCGTGGGCCTTCAGGTGGCGGTACTCCCCGTGGATCGGCATGAAGAACTTCGGCCTGGTGAGAGTGAATACCAGCTTCAGCTCCTCCTGTGAGCCGTGGCCGGAGACGTGGATGTCGCGGTCCTGCTCGTAGTAGACCTCGGCGCCCAGGCGCAGGAGCGAGTTGATGACGTTGTTCACCATCCTGTCGTTCCCGGGGATGATGGAGGCGGTGATGACCACGGTGTCGCCGTCGCCGATGGCGAAGTTCTTGTGGGTGCCGTTGGCCATGCGCGTGAGCGCGGACATCGGCTCGCCCTGGGTGCCGGTGCAGATGACCACGAGTTTCCTGTCCTGGACGCCGTCGGTGTCCTTCGCGTCCAGGATGAGGTCGTCCCGGTACTTCAGGCAGTCCAGCGTGCGGGCGATCTCGATGTTCTTCAGCATGGTGGCGCCGGACACCGCGACGCGCCGGTTGTACTTCTGCGCCGTGTCCAGGACCTGCTGGATGCGGTTGATGTTGGACGCGAAGGTCGCCACGAAGACGCGCCCCTTCGCCGACGAGAAGATCTCCACGAGCTTGGGCCCCAGGACGCTTTCTGACCTGGTGTAGCCGGGCCGCTCGGCGTTGGTGCTGTCCGACATCAATAGAAGGACGCCCTTCTCACCGTAGTCGGCGAAGCGGTAGAGGTCGGTCACCTCGCGGTCCACTGGAGAGAAGTCGATCTTGTAGTCGCCGGTGTGGATAATGACGCCCGCCGGCGTGGTGATCGCCAGCCCCACCCCGTCGATGATGGAGTGGTTCACCCGAATGAACTCCACCATGAAGGCGCCGATATGCACCACGTCCCTGGGCGACACCTCCACGAAGCTCACCTCGCCCCCGGGGCGCTTCTCCTCCAGGCGGCTCTGGATGAGACCGATGGTGATGCGCGTCGCGTAGACCGGCGCGCTGATCTCCTGGAGCAGGTACGGCAGGGCGCCGATATGGTCCTCGTGCCCGTGGGTGATGACGATGCCCTTCACGCGCGCCCGGTTCTTCTTCACGTAGCTGAAGTCCGGTATGAGCAGGTCCACCCCGGGCATGTCCTCGGTGGGAAACATCATCCCGCAGTCGACGATGATGATGTCGTCGCCGTACTCGAAGAGCGCCATGTTCTTGCCGATGGCGCTCAGCCCCCCGAGGGGGATCACTTTCAGTTTCTTTTCCTGCGTCATATTCCCGTGTGTCCGAACCCGCCGTGATTGCGCTCCGTCTCCGCGAGCTCCGCGGTGACCGCGAACTCGCCCCGGTAGACCAGCGCGAAGACCATCTGCGCGATGCGCATGCCGCTCTCGACGGTAAACGGCTCCTTCCCGAAGTTCGCCATGATGATCTTCACTTCGCCGCGATAGTCGGAATCGATGGTGCCCGGCGTGTTCAGGAGGGTGATGCCGTGCTTCAGCGCGAGGCCGCTGCGCGGGCGTATCTGCGCCTCATAATTCTCGGGAAGCTCGATGAACGTCCCCGTGGGCACCAGCGCCACGGCCCCCGGCGCGATGATGAGCGGCTCCGCGAGAAGCGCGAAGACATCGGCGCCGGCGGCGCCGGCGCTCTGGTATTCGGGGACCCTGCCCCCGCCGACGGTTCGTATCTTGACCTGTATCGTACTCATGGTATCGTTCAAAGGGACTTTGGGCTTATTTCAGCAGGTGTCATTCCCGCGAAGGCGGGAATCCATTACACTTCACCCGCCGCAATCTCCGGATGAGCTGACAGCAATCCATTATGTGACGATAATATCAAGAATATTTTACACCACGACCGGCGTGAATATCTGGAGCCGTGCATCCTTCCGCGCGCGGGCTGTCTCCATGGGAATAACGGAAGCAGTACACAATCGCAAAAATTGATTGACATTGTATATACTTTATAATACATTGTATCATGCTGATCTGGGACGAGCGCAAGAACAGGACGCTGATTGAAGAAAGGGGGCTTTCCTTTGAAGAGATCGCGGAAAAAATCATAAAAAACGAGGTCATCGATATACTGAAGCATTCAAAAAGGGAAAGTCAGAAAATATTTGTAATAACGATCAATAATTACACGTACGCCGTTCCTTTCATCGAGGACAGGGACAACAATATCATACTGAAAACGGCGTATCCGAGCAGGAAACTGCACGCACGGTACGGGGAACGAAAATGAAACGATACAAACTAAACAGGCACGAGCTCAAAATCGAGGATTCCCTTGACGAATACGTCGCGGTTTCGCCGGACGAAAAGAAGCGCATCATGAAAAGCGCGGCCGGGACAAGGACCATCAGCCTCAGGATCAACGAGGAAGTCCTCGACAGGATCAAGGAGCGTGCAGCCGAGGAAGGGCTCTCCTACCAGACCCTCATCTCCAGCGTTCTCTATAAATACAGCACCAACCGCCTGATCGACAGAAAATCGCTCCAGATTGCCGTCGCCTCCCTTCGAAATAAAGCTTGACACCCGCGTATCGCGATAAAATCATGATTTTTCACTTTTTTCCGGGCCCAGGCAGGCACGATGATTTCCCTTACCTCATCAAGAAAATACCGGCACACCAGACAGGAGCTTTTCGAGGCGATTGACAGCGTCCAGAAGCTGGCGCGGATCAAGCGCGAGCTGGGCAGCTTCAAGATCGCCAGAAGCGAGACCGGGCTCCAGATAATCGACACGCGGTTTGGTTTCATCGTGATGCGGTTCGACACGCGACTGAGGTACGCCACCTGGCCCGACCGCTCCACCGAGCTCAAGCAGATCAAGGGCAGGATGAAGGAATACCTCTGCACCTACACCATCCGCGAGGAAGGCAGCGAATGCGAGGTCGTCATCGACCTGTCGATAAAACTGCCGTACGGTCCCGTCGGTTTCCTGGTGTCACTGCTGGCAAAACCGCTCTACGCCTGGCGCATCGGCCGCGAGCTCAAGCTGCTCGATAAAATCACGGTAAAGTAAGCGATCATGTCAAAACCCGTCATCGTCCAGAGCGACAACACACTTCTTCTCGAGGTGGATAATCCAGACTTCGAGGCGGCGCGCGACGCCGTGTCCCGGTTCGCCGAGCTCGAAAAGAGCCCCGAACACGTGCACACCTACCGCATAACGCCGCTCTCGCTCTGGAACGCCGCGTCCATGGGCCTCAGCCTGGACGATATCCTCACCGGGCTGGAGAAGCACACCCGCTACGCCGTGCCGGAGCTGGTGCTGAACACCGTGCGCGAGCAGTTCCGCCGTTACGGCGTCCTCAAGCTCGAAAAAAGCGGCCAGCGGCTCTTCCTTACCTCTAAAGACCAGCTCATACTCCGTGAAATATCGGCCCAGCGGACAGTGCAGCCGTTCATCGAGGAGCGCCTTGACGATAACACCGTCGCGGTCAAGCCGCACCTCCGCGGCCACGTGAAGCAGGCCCTCATAAAGCTCGGATTCCCGGTGGAGGACCTTGCCGGCTACGAGAACGGTGACCACTGCGAGATAGTCCTCAAGGGCGAGATGCGCAACGGGCGGAAGTTCTCCATCCGCGACTACCAGGAGAGCGCCGTGAACTCGTTCTACCGCGGCGGCGGCCTCGAGGGGGGGAGCGGGGTGATAGTGCTGCCCTGCGGCGCCGGCAAGACCATAGTGGGGATCGGGGTGATGGCGCTTCTCCGCACCGAAACGCTCATCCTGGTGACCAACACCGTGGCCCTGCGGCAATGGAAAGAGGAACTCCTGGACAAGACAGGCCTCACGGAGGAGATGATAGGCGAGTACTCCGGCGAGAAGAAGGAGATCCGGCCCATCACCATCGCCACCTACAACATCCTGACCTACCGGAAGAAGAAGGGCGAGGACTTCGTCCACTTCAACCTGTTCATGTCCAAGAACTGGGGGCTCATCATCTACGACGAGGTGCACCTGCTCCCGGCGCCGGTCTTCCGCATGACCTCGGAAATCCAGTCGAAGCGTCGGCTGGGACTCACGGCGACGCTCATCCGGGAGGACGGCATGGAGACCGACGTCTTCAGCCTCATCGGCCCCAAGAAGTTCGACATGCCCTGGAAAATCCTGGAGAAGTCCGCGTGGATCGCCGAGGCCCTCTGCACGGAGATTCGCCTCGAGCTGCCCGACGCCCTGCGCGCGCACTACGCTGTCGCCGGGGACCGCGAGAAGTTCCGAATCGCCTCGGAGAACCACGGCAAGATCGACATCGTCGCGAAGATACTGGAGCGCCACCGCGAAAGCAACACGCTCATCATAGGGCAGTACCTCGACCAGCTCAAGGAGATCGCGGCGAGGTTCAAGTTCCCCATCATCACCGGGAGCACGCCGGTGGCCATGCGCGAGGAACTCTACGCGAAGTTCAAGACCGGCGGCATCACCACGCTGGTGGTATCCAAGGTAGCGAACTTCTCGGTGGACCTGCCCGACGCCAACGTGGCCATCCAGGTGTCGGGGACCTTCGGCTCGCGCCAGGAGGAGGCGCAGCGCCTGGGCCGCATCCTCCGCCCCAAGACCGGCGAGAACCGCGCCTACTTCTACACGATAATATCGTCCAACACGGTGGAAGAGAAGTTCGCCCACAACCGCCAGCTCTTCCTCACGGAGCAGGGGTACACCTACATCATCCAGAACGAGGAGATGTTCGAGGCGTACTGCCGGTAAGGAGCACCGGTTGCGGTATATTTTCTTGACATTTCCCGCCGAATCACCCACACTTATTGCATGCCGGACAGGATTGGAAAACTCGCCTCTATCTGCCGGGAGCACGGCGTGCGGGAACTCTATTCATTTGGAAGCAGGGGGGGGGAGATATTCCGTTACGTGCGCGGTGAAATTGACGCGATTGGCAAGTCTTCTTCCGATATCGACATCGGCGCGAGGTTCCACCGGGAATCGTCTCCTTCGCCGAAGCAGAAGGTGGCCCTCGCCTTCGCCCTGGAGGAATTCTTCGGTTACGGGACCGTGGACCTGGTTCTCCTGGAGGAGGCCTCTCCGTTTCTCGCCCTCGATATAATCCGCGGTGAGCTTCTCCACGCCACGGACCTCGACGACCAGGCCAGGTATGAGCTCTTCGTGCTGGCCAGGGCAGGAGACCTCATATACTACGAAATGGAGCGCAGGAAAAACAGCCTCTCGGCGCGTGAACCATGACGAAAGCGAAAATAAGAGAGTCCGTGATATCGGAACGCGTATCGTGGATCAGGGAGATGCTTACCGGCATAGAGAAACTGCCCCTGGCGGACATGCGGTCATTCGCCGAAGACCCGCGCAACACGGCTGCCGCGGAATCCTATCTCAGAAGAGCTCTTGAGGCGCTGATGGACCTGGGCAGACATATCCTCGCGAAGGGTTTCGCGGTAGATGTGGCCGATTACAAGGGGATCCCGGCAAAGCTCGGTGAACTTGGGATTATCACACCTGACACGGCGGCCACGATGAAAAAGCTTGCCGGTTACAGGAATCGGATGGTTCATTTTTACAACGAGATATCCGAGACTGAGCTGTACGAAATATGCCGTGACGAATTGAAAGACGTGAATTCCGTTCTGAACGGCATCCTCTCCTGGATCAATTCCCACCCGGAAATGATCGATACAACCCTTTGAGGCAATTGGCACCTGCTTCACCAATAATCAGCAATGTGCCACACCTGGCTAATCACCCCCCGGTGAGGATTTCCCCCGGGTACACCCTCATTCGGTGTCCGAGGTGAAAAATTACCTTGACTCGAATCCTGTAATTAATTTTTTATTAATGCCTGTTTCGGGAGGGATGCTCTTCCATGGATACACTGCACAAGCTTGTTGAGGCATTCGCTGAAAACGTGCATATGCAGAACCTGAATATCGAATCCGGGAATGCCGCGAATGGCAATAAATGCGCGAGAAAATATATCAAGGCTTTCAGGGACATCGTCGCGCATGGAGACGAGGGGAGGGAAGCACTAGCCGGTCTTTTCAACGATCCCCGTGCAGACGTGCGCGTAATGGCAGCCTGTTTTCTGCTGAAATACCGGCACAGCGAAGCGAGGGCGATCCTGGAAAAAGCCGCTCGAGGAGACGGCCTGGTGGCGCTGGGAGCTTCCGAGGCATTGAAGCGCTGGGACGAAGGCACCTGGTCGCTGGACATGTAATTCATGTGGTAAAGGTTTCCCGCAGATGATACGAAACTTCGGACTTGCATCATGCTTTGCCCTCGCGGCGCTCCTTTCGAACTGCGCGGGAACCCCCGCCCAGAGCGCGGGGGCCGGCATCACGGCCCTCCGCCTTTCGGCGCGGGAGGTCGTCCAGGTTTCGCACGGCGGCGGCCGCTGGAGGAACTTCGCCCAGGGCCTCCCGGAGGGATGCGTTCCGCTGAAACTGCACGAGGGCCCGGGCGGCGTGCTCTATCTCGCGACCTGGGACTCGGGCCTCTTCCGGCGCGGCCCCGCGGACGGCGCGTGGACCGACATCAGCGGCGGGGCTTTTTCCGCGCCGCGCATTCACGGTGCTTCTGACAGGCGGCGCAAGGTGTCCGCCTTCGCGGCGGACACGGTGAACCCGGCGCGCCTGGCCGCCGCGACAAAGCACGGGCTCCTTCTCTCGACCGACGGCGGAGCCTCCTGGAGGGAATTTCCGCTCTCCGGGGACTTCAGGCGCTACCACATCACCTCGCTGGCGATGAAGGGGGGCGCGCTCCTCGTGGGCACATCCCACGCCGGCATTCACAGGATGAACGGCCGCGCCCTCTCCGCTATCTCAAAGGGACTGCCGACAGAAGCGTATTCCGACACGCTGCGCTTTTACGAGGAATCCGGCCTGCCTCTTATACAAATCT